>CAININ010000444.1 GCA_903849265.1 uncultured Acidimicrobiaceae bacterium | reverse complement strand
GGCTGCAGCGGCCACGGCCCACCAGCGATGGGCGATGAAGGTGCCGACCAAGATGAGGAACTCGCCGACGAATCCGTTGAGCCCGGGAACGCCGATCGAGGCCAGCATGGCCAGGGTGAACACACCGGCCAAGACGGGCGCCGGGGACTGCAGCCCCTTGAGAGAACCGATCTGCCAGGTGTTGCGGCGTTCGTAGATCCAGCCCACCAAGATGAACAAGGTGGCGATGACCAGACCGTGGTTGACCATCTGGATGACGCCGCCGGTGAGTCCTTGACTGTTGAGGGCGAACGTCCCGAGGGCGATGAATCCGATCTGGGCTAGCGACGAATAAGCGAGGAGACGCTTCAGGTCGCGCTGAGCGCAGGCGACAAGGGCGCCATAGGTGATGCCGATCACGGCCAACGTCAACAGGACCGGAGCCAGGGTCCGGCTCGCCTGCGGAAAGAGGTTGAGGTCGAACCGGATGATCCCGTAGGTGCCGAGCTTGGCCATGACCGCCACGAGCAGGATTGCACCGGCGGTCGGAGCCTCGGAGTAGGCGTCCGGGGACCAGGTGTGGAAGGGGAAGATCGGCGCCTTGACGGCAAACGCTGCAGTAAAGGCGATGAAGAGCAGGACGCCTTCGGTGCCCGACAGGTGCGTGTGCATCAGCGCAGGCAGCTCAAAGGTGAGCACGCCGGTCTGCGACTGGTGGATGAAGGCGATGGCCACGATGCCGACCAGTAGGAACGCCGATCCGGCGAACGTGTAGACGAAGAACTTGATCGCCGCGTACCCGCGCTTCGCAAACCCCCAGCCCCCAATCAGGAAGTAGGACGGCACCAACGTCAGCTCGAAGAAGATGAAGAACAAGATGAGATCGAGCGAGACGAAGCTGCCCATGCAGGCCGCCTCCAAGAGCAGCACCCATGCGATGAAGGACCTCGGATCGCGTCTGGCCCTGGCGCCCATCATGGTGAGAGGGAAGAGCACGGCGGTGAGTGCGACCAAGAAGAGGGAGATGCCGTCGATGCCCAACGACCAGTGGATCCCGAGGCCGGTGGCCCACGAGTGCTCGCTGACCATCTGGAAGCCCCCGTCGTGGGACTTGAAGTTGACCAGCACGGCGACGGCCAGGGCCAGGGTCACCACCGTCACCGCCACTCCGATGGCCTCGTGGAACCACGATGCCATCGTCTTGCGAGGGATGAGCGCGACCACGGCGGCGCCGACTGCGGGCACCAGGATCAGAGTCGTCAGATAAGGGAACGTCACGGCGGCCATCAACCCCACCACATCCTTGTGAGCAGGAAGCCGAGTATCACGACGGTCCCGAAGGTGATTCCGAGCACGTAGTTACGGACGTAGCCGGTCTGGGTCTTGCGAAGCAGTGTGCCGGACCCGCGGAACGCCCCGGCGATGCCGTTGACGGCACCGTCGATGACCTTGGGGTCGATCACGTCGGCACAGAATGCCGCCAAGCGCTCGCTCGGTCGGCCGAACACGGTGTCGTAGAGCTCGTTGATGTACCAGGCCCCCCGCAGAAACGAGGCTTCGAGCGCTGGCCGCTCCGACCGTGTCGTCCACAGGCGGAGGCCGATGAGGACGAAGGTGATGGCCACGATGGCATCCACGATGGCCAGGGTCCAGAGCGCCGAAGAGCTCAAGTTGTTTTCAAAGAGGTTGGCGCCGAAGACAGGGTCGACCCAGCTCGCCAGCGAGAAGTTGCTTCCCGAGATGGCCATCACTCCGGCGACTGCAGCGAAAAATGCCAGGATCCACAATGGGATGGTCATGATCCATGGAGACTCGTGGGGCTCCGAGGTGGCTCCGTCGGCATGGTGAGCGTGGGCGGCGTCAAGTGAATGACTGTCGTCAGAGGTCTCTGACCACCGGTCCGAGCCGAAGAAGGCGAGCCCGGTCAGGCGGCTCATGTAGTACGCGGTGAGCGCAGCGGTAACGATTCCGACCACCCACAGCGCTGGGTGGGCCGCCCAGGTGTTGTCGAGGATGTCGCCCTTGGCCCAGAACCCGGACAGCGGCGGCACCGCGGCGATGCACAGCCAGCCGATGGCGAAGGTGATGAAGGTGATGGGCATGTAGGCCCGCAGGTTGCCCATGCGCTTCAGGTCCTGCTCATCGTGGAGCCCGTGGATCACCGAGCCGGCACCGAGGAAGAGCAGCCCCTTG
>CAININ010000443.1 GCA_903849265.1 uncultured Acidimicrobiaceae bacterium | reverse complement strand
CTCCTCGATACTCCGGCTCGGATCTACTACAAGTACGAAGGTGTCTCCCCGGCCGGGTCCCACAAGCCGAACACTGCCGTGCCGCAGGCGTATTACAACGCCAAGGCCGGAGTGAAGCGCCTCACCACGGAAACAGGCGCCGGTCAGTGGGGCACCGCCCTCGCCTTCGCCTGCTCGATCTTCGGACTCGAGTGCGAGATCTGGCAGGTCGGTGCCAGTTTCGACCAGAAGCCCTACCGGCGACTGATGATGGAGGCGTTCGGCGGAACGGTGCACCGTTCACCCAGCGACCTGACTGCGGCCGGTCGGGCCATCCTGGCCGCTGATCCGGACAGCCCCGGCTCCCTCGGGATCGCTATCAGCGAGGCCGTCGAGATCGCCGCACCGGACCCCGAGACCCGCTACGCCCTCGGCAGCGTCCTCAACCACGTGCTGATGCACCAGACCATCATCGGAGAAGAGGCGTTGCTGCAGCTGGCCAAGGCGGGGGAGAAAGCCCCTGACCTGCTGGTCGGCTGCACCGGTGGCGGATCCAACTTCGGCGGACTCGCCTTCCCGTTCCTGCGCGAGAAGATGGCCGGGAAGATGAACCCGACTATTAGGGCGGTGGAGCCGGCATCCTGTCCGTCGCTCACCCGGGGTGTCTACGCCTACGACTTCGGCGACACAGCCGGCATGACTCCGCTGATGAAGATGCACACGCTCGGCCACGACTTCATCCCCGACCCGATCCACGCTGGCGGACTTCGCTACCACGGCATGGCCCCGCTCATCTCCCATATCTATGAGCTGGGCATGATGGAGGCCATCTCCATCCCGCAGACGGAGTGTTTTGCCGCTGCCATGCAGTTCGTCCGCACCGAGGGGATCCTGCCGGCACCGGAGCCGACCCACGCCATTGCCGCCGCCGTGCGCGAGGCCCTGTTGTGCAAGGAGACGGGTGAGGAGAAGGTGATCCTGACCGCCCTGTGCGGACACGGCCACTTCGACCTGGCTGCCTACGACTCGTACCTGAGCGGGCGGATGGTCGACGAAGAAGTGTCTGACGAGCGGCTTGCCGCAGGCCTGACCACCGTGCCATCGGTCGGCTGAGCAGGTAGTCGTATCGGTCTGATGTTTGGCTCAGAGCCGAGCAGATAGTGCAGTGCATCTGGCCCTCTCGCCTTCACGGGCGAGGGGGCCAGACCGCGTCCGTGGCCCGGGCGGTGCCGTCCGGCTCAGACGTGGCCGCTGCACGCCGCTGTCAATCCGCTCCGCCAACACATCGGGCGGTGATACACCCCCCTGGAAGCATGGGCCCATGGCATCGACGACCGAGGGCGGGACCACGACGAAGGGGTTCGCCGCCGCCCCCAGTATCGCCGGTCAGTGCATCCCGGATCCGATTGCCGACGCCGACCTCGGCGCCGGGTCCTTTCTGGAGGCCGTGGCCGAATCACTCGACTCGTTCCTCGCGACGTTCGACACGGCGCGCTTCACCGGACCTGATGCGGCCACCCTCGTGTCCCGTTTCGCTCGGATCGAGCGGTTGGCGTCTGCAGGAAAGACATTTGCTGCCCGCCGTTCCGCAGAGGCCGAGGTCCATCGCGATAGTGGTCATCAGGACCCAGCCCGGTGGTTGGCCGCGCAGACCGGTGAGACCCTCGGGCAGGCAGCCGACACGTTGGCGCTAGGCCGGGCACTGTGCTCCCAACCCGGCGTGGAAGATGCATACCGCCGAGGTGCCCTCTCCGACCCAAAGGTGCGGCTCATCAGCAACGCCGTGTCAGTCAATCCGGACAGCGAGGCGGAACTGCTCGACACCGCAGGGCCTGCCACTGTCCGCCAAGTGCAGGACCGCTGTGCGAGGGCCAAGGCGCAGGCCCGCTCGGCCCAAGATGAAGCGGCACGGGAGGAAGCCCTGCGTCGGCGACGGATGTGCCGGACTTGGACCGATCGCGAGGACGGTGCGTTCTGTCTGTCCGCCCGCCTCACTCCCGAAGTCGGGGCGAGGGTGCGATCCGTGCTCGAAGGGGCGACGGACCGGGTCTTCGAGCAGGCCCGCCGTGCCGGACTGCACGAGACGCACGACAACTACGCCGCTGACGCACTGGTGGGCTTGCTGACCGGTTCCAGCTTCGAGCCCGTCGAAACCGTCGACCCTTGCGACGAGGCTGTGGGTGACCGCCCCCTCCGACTCCGTCGTTCTCCGGGGCCATCACGCTCCAAGGTCCATGTCCGCATCGACCTGGACGCGCTTCGTCAGGGTCGGGTCGGACCTGGCCAAGTGTGTGAGATCCCTGGAGTCGGCCCG
>CAININ010000442.1 GCA_903849265.1 uncultured Acidimicrobiaceae bacterium | reverse complement strand
TGACCGTGCGGACCCGGGAGCGGACCGATGCCGCGTTCTCCGTGCGCCCGATGACGGTGGAAGCCGCCATCGGTGCCGCGCTCGACGATCAGGCCGATCGGATCGGTGCCAGCCTGTTCGACCGCGCCCACGGGCTGTCCGACGGGGTCTACACCGACCGCAGCCAGGTGAACCTGCGCGAACGGGACCTCGGACCCGACGGCACGGTCCTCGGGTTCGCCGAGGACCTCGACGACTGTGGAGGGCGCCTGGCCTGGTACGGGCTGCCGTTCGCCTGGCTGCTGCGGATCACCCTCGGCCACCTCTTCGGCGAAGACATGCATCTCGGCCGTCCGTCCCGGGTAGAGGTCGGCGCAGACGTCGACTGGTGGACCGTCGTCGAACGGGAGCCCGAGCTGCTGGTGCTCCGATCACATCAGTGGTTCTGCGGCGAGGCCTGGCTCGGGTTCCGGGTCTCCCCCACCGAGCCGCCGGCGATCGAACAGGTCGGCTCGCTGCGGACCAAGGGCGTGGTCGGCATGGCGTACTGGTGGCTGCTCTGGCCGATTCATCAGTTCGCCTTTCGGGCCATGGTGCACCACCGCAGGTCCAGGGTGCGCAAGGCAGCACGGAGGCTGCGGCGCAGATAGGGCAACTGCTCCCGATAGCTACCAGGCTCCGCGGTCCGATCACCAGCCGACGTGTGGGAGAATAGGCCTGGTCGCTTGCCAGCCACATACTGTTGCCTACCGGGAGTCCTCCCGGTCCGTCCCGCATTCGACCCACCCCCTCCCTCATGATCGTCGGCTCCTCCCTCACCATCGAAATCGGCGACCGCACCTTGCTGCGCGATGCCTCGTTCGTCGTCGGCGCCGGCGAGAAGGTCGGCCTGGTCGGTCGCAACGGCACCGGCAAGTCCACCTTCATCTCCGTGGTCATCCAGGAGCCGGGCCGCAACGTGCGCTCGACCGGCAGTGCGGCAATCCGAGGCACCTATGGCTACCTGCCCCAGGTGCCCGAGCTCCACGGGCTCGGCCTCGAGCCCAACGGCTTCTCCCACGTGCTGTCGGGCCGGGGACTCGACGTGCTCGATGACGCGCTGGGCAAGGCCCGGACTCAGATGGCCAAGGACCCCTCGACCGAGAACATCGCCCTCTTCTCCGACTTGGAAGAGCAGTTCCGGGAGAACGGCGGCTACGAAGCCGAGTCGACCATGGCCCGGCTGGCTGATGGACTCGGACTCCGCCAGGAACTCCTGCTCGAGGACATCGAGAGTCTCTCGGGTGGTCAGCGCCGCAGGGTCGATCTGATCCGGATCCTCTTCCAGGGACCAGAAACCATGATCCTCGACGAGCCCACCAACCACCTGGACCGCCCGGCCAAGAAGTGGCTGATGGAGGAGCTCGAGAGCTTCCCCGGCGCCATCTTGGTGGTCTCCCATGACCTGAAGCTGCTCGACCGATCGATCAACAAGGTGCTCCATCTGTCGGATGCGCGCCTGACCGAGTTCAAGGGCACCTACTCGTCGTATCTCGTGCAACTCGAGGCGGACCTGTCCTCACGCGAGCGTTCGGCCCAGCTCGAAGGCCGCGAGATCGACCGACTGTCCAAGTTGGCCGACCAGATGCGGGGCAGCACCAACCGCCGGGCCCGGATCGCCAAGTCGCTCGACAAGCGCGTCGAGCGCCTTGAAGGCGGCCGAACTGAAGTGATCAAGCGGGAGAAGAAGAGCTCGTTCAAGCTCCCGATCCCGGCGCGCTCAGGCGAAGTCCCGCTACGGGTCACCAACCTCAACGTGCGCTACGACGACAAGACGGTTCTGACCGACGTCGACTTCCACTGCAGGCGCGGCGACCGGGTGGTGGTGATCGGCAAGAACGGCGCCGGCAAGTCCAGCCTGCTGCGCTGCCTGGCCGGCACGCAAGACCCCACGGAGGGAACCGTGGAGCCCGGGGTGAACGTGGCGTTGGGCTACTTCGCCCAGGAGCACGAGCAGGTGAACCTCGCCGTCAGCGTGCTGGACAACATCGATGATCGCATCTTGACCAAGGAGACCGAACGCCGGGCCCTGCTGGGTTCGTTCGGGCTCATCGGCGATGTGGCCTGGCAGATGCCCAAGACGCTGTCGGGTGGCGAGCGGGCCAAACTCGGATTGGCCATGTTGGCCGCCGGTCAGGCCAACGTACTGCTGCTCGACGAGCCCACCAACAACCTGGACCCCAGTTCGATCGAGGCCGTCGGCACCATGCTGGCCAACTGGCCCGGCACCATCATCGTGGTGAGCCACGACCGGGCCTTCGTCGAAGCCATGGAGCCGACCCACGCGCTGAAGCTTCCCGAAGAGGTCTTCACCCACTGGAGGGATGACTACCTCGACATGGTAGAGATGAAGTAGCCGGTCCTATCTATGCACCTGTTCCGGCGCGGCCAGCCCGGTTCGGGGCGCCGGGTTCCCGCCCGTGGCACACTGGGCCCGGTGGCGGATAACTTCCTGATCAACTTCTTGTTCTTCCTGGCCATCGCCACGGCGTTCGCGCTACTCGCCCGCACACCCCGAGATCGCCAGGCCCGCATGGAGAAGGGGCGATCCATCGGTCTCCCGTGGTCAGGGTCGTGTGTCGCCGTCCGCAGCGTGGACGTGGTCGTCCCCCTCGACCGGATCCTGGACCTAGCGGCTAAAGCCATGGTGGCAGTTCACGGCTCTTCGGTCACCGTCGACGCAATGGCCTGGTCGGTCCACGGTTGGACCGGGACCCGCCTCGGTTCGTACGGTTGGCAGCTCACGATCGTCATCACCCAGACCGGCACCGGTGCACTCCGACTGACCTGCATCGTCCGGCCACGTTGCGCCTTGGTCAAGATCGGCCTGGGTGCACCAGAGCGCAAGGCAGAGCGCCTGGTGCGAGCGCTGCAACAGTCCTCGTCGGCCGGCTCGGCCCCAGTGGGGAGCCGAGTCGTCCGCTAGTCGCCAACGGTTCCCACCTGACGTCAGTGTGACCCGGTCAGCCGGTCTTTCCGTTGCCGGTGGCCGCCGTGTCTGGCACCGCCCCTGCATCCTTCATGGCGTCCACCAACACCGAGGCCGCACCCACCAAGCCGGCCGCCTCATAGGGAACGACCACCTTGGCGTTGGGCGATGTCGCCACGGCCTGGAGTGCTCGCAGCTGCATGATGGCCAGCGTGTTGGGGTTGATCCCCACCTTGTCGATGGCATCGAGCGCTGCTGCTTCGCCCTCGCCACGCAACTGAGCGGCCCGCTTCTCTCCATCGGCTCGCAGTTCGAGCACCTGCTTCTGCGCCTCGGCGGCCAGGATCGACGCCTCCTTCTGTCCCTGCGCCTCGAGCACGTTGGCCTCCTTGCGGCCCTGCGCGCTATTGATCGCCGCCTGCTGCTCGCCCTCCGACTTCAAGATGGCCGCCCGCTTGTGCTGTTCGGCCTCTTTCTGCTCGGACATGGCCTGCAGCACGTTTCCGGGCGGGGTGATGTCAAGGATTTCGATGCGGTTGAGGCGGACCCCCCATTTGAGGGTGGCCTCGGCCATGTGCTCCTGCATCTTCGTGTTGATCGTCTCGCGTTCGGACAGCGACTCGTCGAGGGTCAGCTCGCCGAACACGGCCCGCAGTGCGGTCTTGGACATCTGATCGATGGCCAGACCGAAGTCGTTGACCTCGAACAGTGCCAGCTTCACGTCGGTCACCTGACAGAAGATCGTGGCACTGACCTGCAGAGAGACATTGTCCTTTGTGATGACCGACTGCTGATCACCGGTACGGGGGAACTCGCGGATGTCCACCTTGTCCATGCGATCGGCCAATGGCATCAGCACATGGAGGCCTGGCTGCTTGATGGTCCGGTACTCGCCGAACCGCTTGACCACGCCGACGCAGCCCTGCTGGACCACTTTGAGGCACGACTTCAAGAAGATGACGATGAGGGCGAAGATGAAGAACCCGACCACCGCCGCTCCGATGACCACACCTGCTGAACCGATGATCATGGCGACCACCTCCCTGTTGACACCTTAGGCACTTGGAGTCGTGGAGCACGCAGTCCATCGAACGACGTCGATCGATCCGTCCGCCGTGTCAGCCCTCATCGGATGGGTAGCAGATGAGCACCCCGCGCTCGACGTCGGCGATGACCACGGTGGTGCCCGGGGCGATCACCGTCCCCGGGAACATCGGCTGGGCAAACCACTCCTCGCCCCGGACCAGCACCGAACCGGGCTGATGGCTTGCCGCCAGCTCCTTGGTGACCACCGCCGTCTCGCCCACCATGCCGGGGACACCGTTCAACATCGCCGACTCCTGGTTCCTGCTGTCCTGACGCCAACCCCGACCTCGGCACCTGCACTACGGCCCGGATCATCCGTCACTTCCACTGCTCCGACTATACGGGAAGGCTCGTCTGCTTCGGCGGCCGACGTGCTCGGATACCGTTTGCCATGACCGACGCCACATCCCAGTCTCCAGTGTCCGCCATCACCGCCAGAAAGACCTGGCGGACCGTCGAGCCGCTGCACGGAATGGTCTACTTCGCCCCCGAGGCCGCCGAGTCCTACGAACAACTCGGGCTCGAAGGGCAGTCTGGCTACTTCGCCTCGCGGTCCGCCCCCATGGGCGCGGTCACACCCGGCACCGTGGTCGCCACCTTCTATAACTTCGAGCCGTCTTTGGTGCACCGGTCCATGGTCGGCGTGTGGGACAACGCCTTCCCCTCGCAGGTCCTTACTGCCCGCGTTGCAGCAGCCGGATCGGCGCTCCGTCGGATGCTCGGGGACGCCGCCAATTCGCCCGAAGTGGCCGTCGCCGCCGAACTGGCTCGGATCGCGGCTCTGGCTGCTTGCGAACACCCGGAAGGACGTCCGCTCTTCGCCGGGCACGCCGGCCTCGATTGGCCCGATGATCCAATCGAGGTCCTGTGGCACGCGCAGACCTTGTTGCGCGAGTTCCGAGGTGACGGGCACATTGCGCTGTTGGTCGATCACGAGCTCGACGGCCTCGAGGCGTTAGTCATGCACGAAGCCACCGGAGAGCTGCCACCGGCGTTCCTGCGGGCCACCCGGGGCTGGTCAGACGAACAGTGGGACACAGCAATCGAACGGCTGCGAGGTCGTGGCTGGCTCCGTCCCGGCGGCTCCGCCGAACCTCTGGCGTTGAGCGACGAGGGTGCAGCCGTGCGCCAAGCCATTGAGGAGGCGACCGACCGACTCACCGTCGTCGCCTACGCAGCCATCGGCGACGACGGGTGCGAGTCACTCCGCGGCCTGGTCCGGCCCTGGTCGCGGACGGTAGTGGCCTCTGCTGGCTTGGGAGGCTGATGCCGACGTCGGGACCCCGCCGCCGGTAGCCTCGTCAAGTGGATGCAGGCAACGAGCATCGGGACCTCACGCGGATCTGGCTGTTCTCGAGCTGCACTGCAAAGGAGCTGCGCACGGTCACCAAGCTGATCACCGAGGTCACCGTTCCGCCAGGGACCAGTCTGGCCGTGGAGGGCGAGCCGGCGATCCTGTTCTTCATCATCCTGACCGGCCAGGCCACGGTGCAGCACAAGGACCGCAGGACCGCGACACTCGGGCCTGGGAACTACTTCGGCGAGCTCTCGTTGCTCGACGAGAAGCCGAGGCCGATGTCGGTCACCAGCGACACGGAGATGGCGTTGCTGGTTCTCCGACAGAACCACTTCCGCAAACTCGTCTACGCCAGTCCCAGGCTGACCCGCAAGCTCCTGGACTCCATGGCCGGCCGGCTGCGTGCAACAGAGGCTCTGCTCCACGTGTGATCGGCTCACGCTGACCGGGTCACACTGACCGGGTCTTCCTGCCGGACTGCGTCGGATGCCACAGAGGCACCCAGGGACGTTCAACCCTCCAGCAGCGCCCGAATCCGCTCCGCTTCGGCACGCCCCTGGGCCAACCCGGCCCGAGCCGACGGCTCCCTGATGGCTGGATCGAGGACATCGGTGCCGAACGCCTGACGCGATGCTGCGTCCGGACTCACGACTTCGACCCGCACGCCCACTCCCAGCCCAGCCACCTCGGCTGCCACAGAGGGGTCCACGATGGGGGCGAGCACCAGCACGCGTTCGTGTCCCAAGGCCAGGTCGGTGTTGGTGAGCGACCAGATCCCTCCGTCGACGTAGCGGACACCGCCGATCGTCACGGGCGGCCACACGCCCGGCACGGCGCTGCTGGCGGCCACGGCGTCCACCAGCCCGACCCCCGAGGTGCGGTCGAGCACCCGCCGGTCACCGGTTGCGGCGTCGACCACCACCACATCGACCCGGCGCTCGCTCCAGTCGATTCCGGCCAGGCGAGCGGCGATCACTTGGCGCCGCACGCCTTCATCGACCGTCTCGGTGGCGAGCGCCATCTCTCCTAGTTTGCGTCGGCGCTCGGCATCGTCGAAGCCGGCAGAAAAGATCGGAGCCAACTTCTCCAACAGGGCAGCCATCGACACGGGAGGGGCGAACTCCGTGACCAGCGTCCCAGGGTCGACCTGGCGCCGAAACAGTTCGTCGAGCGCCACGCCCCCGCCGACCTGCGCGGCCACGGTGGACCCGGCAGAGGTGCCGACGAAGTGGTCGGCTGAGGTCATGTCCGCTCCGGACTCTGCCAGTCCGAGCAGGACCCCGGTGTGCCAGGCGATGCCGGCAATGCCCCCGCCGCCCAGCACCAGAGCCGAAGTCACAGAACGCCGCCGTTCACCTAGGCGTCCCGTCGCACGAGCAGCCACCCGGCGAGCACCACGACCGCCACCGTATAGAGCGCGAGCAGTCCGGCTGCGGCCCACGGAGTGAGCAGGATGCCGGCGAAGTCGGTCTTCCGGGAGGTCACCAAGATCATGGCCAGTCCCAAATTGGATGGCAGGAACTTCTCGAACGACGCAGAAAAACTAGACGGAAGAATGTTGACGATCAGCGGCAACACCAGCAGGATCCCCACGAACGCCGAGATCGCCCCGGCAGTGTGCCGCAGGATGAATCCCAGCCCACAGGCGATCAAGGTCAGCAGCAGCAGGTAGACCCCGCAGAGGAAGACGGCCCGCAGCGCGCCGTTGTCGGTGATACTCACGACGGGGATGGTGGCGCTCCGGACCTGATCCACGATGGAGCTGCCAGCCGGAAGCGCCTTGCCGCCGTGGGCGAGCAGGACGGCTCGTCCGACGAAGAACGAAGCGAACGCGGTCACCTCGCTCACCAGGAAGATCACCGTGCCGATGACCAGCAGCTTGGCGCTGAGCACAGTGGTCCGTCTCGACGTCGTGGCCAGCGTCGTGCGGATCGAGCCGGTGGCGTACTCCGAGGTGACGATCATGGCGCCCAGCACTCCGACCACGAACTGAGACAGGAACTCGCCCGTCTGGCTCATGCGCACCGGGTCGAACTGGGCCCGGTCGGCGAACCCGAGGTGTGCCCACCGACCGGCTTCGATGTTCGTTACCAGGGCGGAAAGCCCGATCCCGGCGGCCACGATGATGACCAGGCAGATCCAGGTGGAGCGCACCGAGCGGAGCTTGGTCCACTCGGACCGGACCTGGTTGCGGAGTCCCGCCCGGCCATGGTCGAGCGCGAACGGAGCGATGTGCGCCGGAGCGGTGGCGGTCGTCACGAGCTCACCTCCAGCGGCGAGTGTCCGTGGTAGTCGACCATGTCCGAGGTCATGTCCATGAAGACCTCTTCCAGACTGGCCTGCTGAGGGCTCAGCTCGTGCAGGGCGATCCCCTGGGCATGGGCGACATCACCAATACGGGTTGCATCGAGCCCAGTGACCAGAAGTCCGCCGTCCGGCCCGGCCGCAACCCGCCCACCGGCCTCGACCAGTGCGGCGCCCAGTGCATCTGCCCCGGGTGAGCGGACCAAGACCGTCGCCTCGGTGTTGGAGGCGATGAAGTCCTCCACCGTCGTGTCGGCGATGAGCTGGCCCCGGCCGATGACGACGAGGTCGGTGGCAGTCAGTGCCATCTCGCTCATGAGATGGCTCGAAACGAAGATGGTCCGTCCTTCGCCGGCCAAGCCCTTCAAGAGGTTGCGGACCCAGAGGATGCCCTCGGGATCGAGTCCGTTGATCGGCTCGTCGAACAACAGGACGCCTGGATCACCCAGGAGCGCAGAGGCGATACCCAGCCGCTGGCTCATGCCCAGTGAGAACTTGCCGACCTTGCGCTTGGCCACCGCCTCGAGGCCGACCAGTTCCAGGACTTGGTCGACCCGCGCCTTCGGGATCGAGTTGGTCTGCGCCAGGGCGAGGAGGTGGTTGTAGGCGGAACGGCCGGGATGGAGCGCCTTGGCCTCGAGCAATGCACCGACCTCCCGCAGCGGCCACCGCAGGTCACCGAAGCGCTTGCCGTCGATAGTGACCACACCCGAGTCCGGGCGATCGAGGCCCATCACCATGCGCATGGTGGTCGACTTGCCCGATCCGTTCGGCCCGAGGAACCCGGTCACCACACCGGCCTGGACCTCGAAGCTCAGGTCGTCGACGGCGCGGGTGCTGCCGTAGGTCTTGGTGATCCCGCTGGCCGTGATCACCGGCGGGCTCGGACAGGGGTCATGCAGACGACGGTACCAGCAGCGGTGCGAAGATCAGTTCGGCCGTGGCACCCGTCGGATGCAGGTCAGAGGCCCGCAACTCAGATACCGGCAACGTCGAACCAACGTCCGAACCGACGTCCGAACCGACGGTGCCTCCCCCGCTCCGAATCAGCGACCCGTCACCAGGTCGGCCAGGGCGGACTCGTCGCCCGGCAGCGTCACGATCCGGTAGCCGTCTCGCCTATCCAGCCACGCGTGGTTGCGCCGATGGATCTCATGGTTTCCGTCATAGCGGTTGAGCACCACTACGACCGGCACGCCTGCTTCGGTACCAGGTGTCCTTATCAGCGCGTCCATCGACAGTCGGATGCTGTTGATCGTGCCGAGGCCGGCGTCAGAAACCAGGATGATCAGGTCGGGGGCGAGGGCGAGCGCCATATCGCACGCGTCTCCGTCATCGGCTTGCGGGGATCGGACCCCGCCCGCTGTCTCCACCAATCCGACGTCAATGCCATCGGCCGGCCAGTTGAGTTCGCCCACCAGGTCCGCCACGGTGAACGACGCCAGCCCCAGCGCGTCGGCGGCGATGGGCGGCGCCATGGCCCTGCGATAGGAGCGCGACGGGTGACAGACCTGGTCCGGGTGTTCGCCCGAAGCGCTTCCCAGGACTTCTGCGTCAGTAGCGCCTCCCAGCCGGTCCCCGTGCTGGCCGATGTCGAAGGACTGCGCCGGCTTGCGCGCCGCCACCCGCAGGCCACGCTGGCGCAGGTCGGCGAGCAGACGGGCTGCGACCCAGGTCTTGCCGACCTCGGTCCCTGTGCCGCATACCAGCACCATCCGGTCAGGCCGCACTACCCACCCCTGTCCCCCGGTTGTCGCCGTCCCCCGTCGAACCACCGTGACCCTCAGAGCCCGCCATGGCCGCCAGCCCGGCCAACAGCAGGTCCACCTGCTCGTCGGTATGGGTCGCCGACAGCGTGATCCGTAGACGCGACGTTCCGGGTGCCACGGTCGGCGGTCGGATGGCCGGTACCCACAACCCCTTCTCGAGCAGCGACGCCGATGCGGCCACGGCGTCCTCTTCGGCCCCGATCAGCACGGGCAGGATCGGCGACGGATGGTCGGGCACCCCGATGGCACGTCCGACCCGTTCCACCAAGTGGCTCAGCCGACCACGAAGCGCTTCGCCCTCGTTCGAACGAAGCACCCCGAGCGCGGCAAGCGCTGCGCCGACGTCTGCAGGGGTCGGAGCGGTCGTGAAGATGTAGGGGCGGGCCCGGTTGACCAGCAGGTCGATGAACCGCTGCGGGCCAGCCACGAACCCGCCGAGTGATCCGAGGGTCTTGGACAACGTCCCCACTCGAAGGACATCAGCCCCGGCCCCCGCCTCGAGCTCGGGACCAAGGACGGCGTGGGCCTCGTCGAGCACCAGCAAGGCTCCATGGCGGCTGGCCACCTCCACCAGCCCAGACACATCAGCGGTATCGCCGTCCATAGAGAAGACAGTGTCCGACACGATGATCGACCGACCAGCAACCTCGGCCAAGGAGCGGTCGAGGGCGGCAAGGTCACGGTGCGGATAGATCCGCACCTCGGCCCGCGCCAGGCGGCAGCCGTCGATGATCGAGGCATGGTTGAGCTCGTCGGAGTGGACCAC
>CAININ010000441.1 GCA_903849265.1 uncultured Acidimicrobiaceae bacterium | reverse complement strand
GACCACGTGGCCCTTCGACCCGGCGGCCACTTGACGGAGCAAGGTGTTGTAGCGGTCCACCCGCGCCGTGGCGTCTTCGGGCCACTGCTGGCCGTTGGACTGCTCTTGTTGGCGGTAGTACGGGGCGGTCAGGAGCACGACGGTGGCCCCGGTGGACCCGAGGACCGAGGTGGCTGCGGTGAGCGCCGACCGTTCTCGGGCGTCGACGCCTGGGGTGCCGATGTGCAGCCAGGTGCCGCCGATGCGCTGGTCGCGCACCTCGTACTCGCCATCGGCGACCAGGACCACGTCAGGATGGAACGCCTCTACGTCGGCCTTCCACCGGGCCAGCTGTGTGCTGCAAGGGACGAAGGTATGTCCGCCGCGCTGGCCGATACTGCCATCGACCTGCGTCCCGTGGAAGCTGGTGACATAGGTCAAGAGACCGCAGCCGAACACGCCATCGCCTTGGTAGTTGACGTTGTGGTTGGCCGAATCGGGACCCAGTCCGAACCCGAGGAAGCTCGCTTCGGAGTCACCCACCAAGAGCACTCGCACCGGACCGCCGGTGCCGGCCGGCACGGATGTCACGTTGGCCGACGTGCCTGGGTCGCCGCCGGTCGGAGTCCCGTGGGAAGCCGAGCCGGCGGACTGCGCTGGCAGCTGGTTGACAGCGGTGGCTGCACCGGCGGTGGACGCCACCACGAGCACGGCGGTGCCGCCGACGGCGAGCGGTGCAGCCACCCAAGCCCGCCACCCGCGCAGCACCCCTCGGCGCACCGGCATCTCCAAGAAGTGGAACGAGACGGCGGCCACCGCGAAGGACAGCCCGACCCGCAAGAGGAACAGGGGCCAGCCCGCGAGTCCGGTCCGGGCATGGTCGACCATGACGAAGATGGGCCAGTGGAAGAGGTAGAGCCCATAGGAGATGGCACCGATGTAGCGCACCGGGCGAAGTGACAGCAGCCGGGCCGGGGCGCTGTCGGGCACCAGGGCCACACAGGCGATCACTCCGGCGGTGGCCAGGGCCACCAGGGTGAAGCCGCCTCGGTAGATCCACGCAGACGATGCGCTGTCCATGACCGATAGCCACACCACGGCCACGAGGCCGATGACTCCCAGGACGATCAGTGCAGCGCGCACCGGCCGGGACAGGACGAACGACCGGACGAGGGACGTCGTGACCACCGGGGCGGCCCGCCGAGAGGGCAGCGGATGAGCCAAGACGATGGCCAGGGCGGCGCCGATCAACAGGGCCTGGGCCCGGGTGTCGGTGCCGAAGTAGGCCCGGCCCTCGCCAGATCCGTTGCCGTAGATGACGGCCATGGCGATCGCGCTGGCCGCGGCCCCGACCACGGTGACCACGAGGAGAGTGCGCAACGATCGACCCCACCGCAAGATGCCAAGGACCACCAGCGGCCAGATCAGGTAGAACTGCTCCTCGATCGAGAGCGACCAGGTGTGGAGCAGCGGCCGTGGGGTGTTGAGCGCAGCAAAGTAGCCCTGCCCCCCCGACACCTGGTGCCAGTTGTTGACGTAGAAGAGCGTGGCCAGCGCGTCGCCGCGCAGTTGGCCGAGTGTGTCCGTCGGGGCCAAGAAGAATCCGTAGAGACCGATGCCGGCCAGCATGACCAGCAGGGCTGGAACGAGCCGGCGGACGCGGTGCCCCCAGAAGCGGGCCAGTCCGATGCCCGCGTTCTGGCGGTACTCGGACACCAGCAGCCCGGTGATGAGGAACCCGGACAGCACGAAGAACACGTCGACGCCGAAGAACCCCCCTTGCGCCCACGAGAACCCGCCGTGGAATACGAGCACGAGGAGGATCCCGAGGGCCCGGATGCCGTCGAGGGCAGGAATGCGGCCCAGATGCGGTTCGGGCGCGGCTACGTGCGTGCCGTCATCGGATGCGTGCTCGACTTCCTTCATCGACCCGGCTGTGGCCTGGCCCTCCACAGCAGTTCCCACGCCCGGATGGTACTCCCGGGGCCCTGCCGCACTGGGGGCGGGGCTGGGGACGGGGCTGAGGGCGGGGCTGAGAGTGGGGCTGCGTCAAGTTGGTCGGCGGACGTCAGGTCCCGCTCGCGGCCCTCGCCGCAGACCGGGCCCGCCAGCGCATCAGCGGCCGCTCGATGAGGAACCAGCTGAAGATGGCGATGGTGAAGATGATCACCAAGCGGAACAGCTCGTTCGGCCCGTAGGCCCAACCAGTGTTGCTCTGCTGCACGGCCAGGTACACCGGGAAGTGGACCAGGTAGACGGTGTAGGAAAGGTCGCCGATGAACACCAGGACGCCGAGGCCGACGAACCGTGACCCCAGGCTGCCCGGACAGATCACGAAGTAGGTGAGGATGATCGCCGAGGCCAGCGTGGAGGCCGGTAGCCACCACACGGCCAGGTTCTCGGTGAACAGCGGGGCTTCCAGGAGGATCCAGCACAGGAAGATCGCCGAGGCCGCCGCTGCCGCCGTGATCAGCCCACGGGCCCACCGGGCCCAGTCGTGGAGGTATCCGTCGGCTGCCAGCAATCCGAGCAGGCAGCCGAGGAAGAGGGCATCGGCTCGGGTATCGAAGGCGTAGTACACGCGAGAGAACACGGCGGGGTCGAAGTGGGGTGCGTGGTAGATGAGGTAAAGCCGGTCGGCAGTGGAGACCAGCATGCCGATGACGACGAAGGCGTAGGCCAGGTGCCGCTTGCGGGACGCCACGGCCAGCACCATGGCTAGCGACCACAGGATGTAGAACTGCTCTTCGACCGAGAGCGACCACGTCTGGGCCAGGTAGCCGAAGAAGGGCGCATGTCCGAGGGCCTGGCGGTAGTCGGCGTAGTAGAACATCGCCGCCAGGCTGTCCCCCCACAGCCGTTGGCCGGCATCGGCCACGTGCACGAAGTGGGCGTAGATGCCCAGCAGGGCAACGGTCAGCACCAAGGGCGGCACCAGGCGCACGCCGCGTCGGGCGTAGAAGGCGCCGAGGCTGATCTTGCCGTTGCGCATGCCTTCACCGGCGAGCATGGCCGTGATCAGGAACCCGCTGAGTACGAAGAAGACCTGGAGGGCCACCCAGGTCCCGGGCAGGGTCTTGAAGTTGGAGTGGAAGGTCAAGACGGTGAACAGGGCGAGGGCCCGGACACCGGTCAGCGGGGGACGGTTGCCGAGGCGGAAGCGGTACGGCTCCGGCGTCGCCTCCGTCGCAGGCAGGTGCCCGTCGGGTGGATGGCCAGCCACGGTCGTCGTTGCCGCAGCGACAGACGTCGCCGTCCCGGCCCCACCGGATTCCACCGGGGTGGCAGCCGGCGAGGGGAACTCGTCCCCGTTGGCCACAGCCGCCCTACCTGGTCCCAGCGGGCATCACGAGGTGCATGCGGAGTCCGGTCCCCGCTCGTCGACCATGTGCTCGCATCGCCAGGATGGTACCCCAGGGCCCTTGTGGCACGGCGCTGGCAGATGGTGCGGCCGGGTGGTGCGGACGGCGGCGGACACCGTCCGGCGGGCCGACTCCACTACCATCTCGGCCATCGCACACCGGGGGAACACCGTGGTCACGGCCGGGCAGGACCCGGGCGGTACTGACGTCGTCCCTCGGGGCACGCCCGAGGTGGGTCTGGGCTGCCAGGACGGCGACGGCCGCAGGGACGGCCACGGTGACGGCGACGGCGACGGCCGGGGGCGCACCCGCCGTCTTGGGCTCTGGTGGCCGATCCTGGTGCCGCTGGTCATCGTCCTGGTCGGGGCCTGGGTCTATCGATGGGTGGACGAGGACGCCTTCATCAACTTCCGGGTGATCCACAACTTGCTGGCCGGTCACGGGCCGGTGTTCAACATCGGCGAACGGGTCGAGGTGGATTCGGATCCGCTCTGGATGTTCGCCCTCGCCCTCCTGCACGCCGTGACCCCGTGGGTCTCGATCGAGTGGACGTCAGTCGTCTTCGGCCTGGCCTGCACCGCAGGCGGATTCATCGCCGGCGGCCTGGCTGTCGTGCGGTTGGGGAGCAGGCACGACGAGGGGACCGTGCTGCCGATCGGCCTGCTGATGGTGTCGGTGGTGGCCGGGGTCTGGGAGTTCGCCACCTCCGGCCTCGAGATGTCGATGGTGTTCCTCTGGCTCGGCGTCTCGTTCCTGCTGTTGGTTCGGGTGGCAGTACGTCGATCGGGGGTGATGGCTGCCGCCGTGGTGTTCGGGCTGGGTGCACTGATCCGGCCCGAGCTGCTGGCTGGGGCCGCCGTGTTCGTGTTGGTCCTGGTCGCACTGGTCGCGTCAGGGGAGTGGCCGACGACGACGGGCCGGGTCCGCCGAAGCCTGGCGGTAGTGGCCGCCGCTGCAGCCGTGCCGGTCGCCTATGAGCTGTTCCGGATGGCGTACTACGCACTCTTGGTCCCATCGACGGCCCTGGCCAAGGCCGCAGGGGCGTCGTGGTGGTCGCAAGGGGCCACGTATCTGTGGAACTTCGTCGCCCCCTACACGCTGTGGTTTCCGCTCCTCTTGGCCGTGCCGATCGTCGGAGCCCGGGTGGCGACATGGTGGCGAGCCGGGGACCGCACCGACGTGCTGGTGCTGTGCACCCCGCTGGCCGTGGGCCTGGTCGACCTCGTCTACGTGGTCCAGGTTGGAGGCGACTACATGCACGCCCGGCTGCTCCTGCCGGCCTTGTTCGCCCTGTGCCTGCCCATCTACGTGGGTGTCCGCTCGCTGCGAGGCCTGCTGATCGTCCCGGTGGCGGGCATCGCCGTCTGGTCGGTGGTGTGCCTCGGATGGTTGCGGTTCGTCCCGCCGTCAATCCCGGGGCTCAACCCGCAGACCGTGTTCATCTCCAACGAGCGCAACAGCTGGATCACGGCCACGGGGACACCCCACCCGGTGACGGTGGCCGACTACCGCAAGGCGCTGTCGGGCCGGGCCGGTGCCGTCCTCGCCAGGGCTGCAGCCGAGGTGCCGGCCGGGCACCAGGAGCTGCTGGTCATCACCAACCCGTTTGCGCCGATCGACCCGGCAGCCGCACTGCCGGCGCATTCGTCGCTGCCGTTCGCCCTCGCGGTGAACCTTCCGGCGATCGGGGTGATCGGCTACCTCGCCGGTCCTGACGTCTACGTCTACGACTCGTACTCGTTGGCCAACCCGATCGGCAGTCACACCACGGTCGTCCACCATGCCCGGCCAGGCCACGAAAAGCTGATCGGTCCCTCGTGGATGCTGGGCAGGTTCGGGGTGCCAGATGGAAGTGCAGCGTCACTACCGGGGGGTCCCTCTCTCGTTGCGATCGCCGATGCCCGCCAAGCCATCGGGTGCGACCCGTTGCGGGCCTACCTTGCCGCCATCACTGGGCCGCTGACGATCTCGCGCCTGGCGTCCAACGTGGGGCACAGTTTTTCATTCACCGCCATGCAGTTCAGCGCCGACCCGGCTGTAGCCGTGGTGCAGCTGTGCGGCGCCGGGGGGACGCGTTGAGCGCGGTGGAGATGGACCGGTCCGAGCCCGTCAATGTCGTCGACGTCGACACTGATTCAGGTCAATCGTCGAACGGCGCCCGGACGATCGTGCTCGTCGGCACCGGCTACCTGGCGCTGGCCGTCTTCCTGTGGTGGAGCCTGTGGTCCTCCCACCCGACCTCGACCACGACCTGCGGCTGTGGAGACGCCGCCCGCTTCCTCTGGTTCTTCGAGTGGCCGGCCTACGCCATGGCCCACGGCCACAACGTCCTCTATTCGACGTGGCTCTTCCATCCCGGTGGCATCAACCTGTTGAACGACACCAGCGTGCTGGCCCTCGGGATCGTGCTGGCCCCGGTGACCTGGCTGTTCGGCCCGGTGGCGTCGATGAACGTGGCGCTCACCCTGGCACCGGCCCTGTCCGCCCTGGCCATGTTCGCCCTGCTGCGGCGTTGGGTGTCGTGGACCCCGGCTGCCATCGTCGGCGGTCTGGCCTACGGGTTCGCTCCGTTCATGGTGACCGAGCTCGCCCTCAACCAGATCAACATCGCATTCCTGGCTGTTCCCCCGCTCATCGTGCTCGTCCTGGCTGACCTGCTGGTCACCCAGAAACGCTCCCCGTGGCGCAACGGATTGGCCCTGGCCGCCTTGGTCGTCGTGCAGTTCTTCCTCAGTACCGAGATCCTTCTCATCACCGTGCTGGCCGCGATCGTCGGAGTGCTGATCCTGACGGGTTGGGCGGCACTGTCCGAACCGGCAGCGTTCGGGGTCCGGGCCGGCGATGCGGTGCGAGGTGCGGCCGTCGCCGTGGCCGCCTCGGTGGTCGTCCTCGCCTATCCGCTGTGGTTCCTCGTCGCCGGCCCTGCTCACCTGACGGGCCCGATCTGGTCTGCTGGCGGGACAGCCCGCTACGGCACGACGTGGGCGAGCTTCGTCACGACCGGGGGGCTCGGTGATTTGCGGCCTTCGATGCTGCGGTTCGGGGGCTACCAGGGGCCGGTGCTGATCGGCCTCGGCTATCTGGGCCTCGGCGTGCTGGCCGCGGCAGTCGTGGGTGCCGTGGTGTTCCGACGCGACCGGCGCCTGTGGCTGTTCGGGGTCGTCGGGTTGCTCTTCGCCGCACTGTCCCTTGGCCCAGGTCATGGCATCTGGGTGCCTTGGGAGGTGCTGCAGCACGTGCCATGGATCGGGGACATCGTCGAGGTGCGCTTCGCCCTGGTGGTGACGTTGTGCGTGACCGTCATGGCCGCGCTCTCCCTCGACCATGGACACCGGTGGCTCGCGGGCCGGTCGAAGTCGCCGTCGCAATCGTCGTCGTACTGGGCCGCAGCCGTGTCGTGGGCCCTGGTCATCGTGGTGCTTCTCCCCTCAGCGGTGGTGCTGGCACCTCAGATCCCGATCACCACCCGACCGGTTGTCCTTCCGAAGTGGTACGCCGAGCGCGGGCCGAACCTGGCCCCGGGCCGGGTGGTGCTGGCCTACCCGGTGCCGTTCGCCGGCTTCCAGTCGTCGCAGGCCTGGCAGGCGAGCAACACCATGCAGTGGAAGCAGGCCGGCGGCGGCGGGCCGCAGGGGCAGCCGTCTCGCGCCGGTGCTGCCCGTCCCGGCTTCGAGGTGCTGTCGGGTGCCTCGTTCCCATTGGGCCCGGCCCCCGATCCGACCCCTGCCAACGTGGCGGCGGTGCGGCAGTCGCTGGCGCTGTGGCAGGTGACCACCTTGGTGGTCCCGGACCAGCCCGAGCTCCCGGTCTACGAGCAGGGGAGGAGCGCCCCCTATGCGGTGGGCTTCTTCACCGCGGTACTCGGTACAGCACCCGCGTACGAGCACTCGGCGTGGGTGTGGGAGACGGTGCGGACCGCTCCGCTGCCGGTCCCGGTGCCGAGCGACCGATTCGCCGCCTGCACGACCGGCACGACCGGCACGACCGGCACGACCGGCACGACCGGCAGGCCAGCATCGTCTGGCGATCCTCTGGCCGTGCCCCGCTGCATCCTCGCCACCGAGACCATGGTCCCCGGTGCCTGAAGCGACTCCGCCGTCCGTCGCCAGCGCGCATCGAGGCCGGGGCCTGGCCGTGGCCGGCGTCGCCTACCTGGCGCTGGCGTTGGTGGTGTGGTGGAACGTGTGGTCGAGCCATCCCACGTCGACCACCACCTGCGGCTGCGGCGACAGCGCCCTGTTCCTGTGGTTCTTTGCCTGGCCGGCCCACGCCCTCGCCCACGGGCTCGACCCGCTGTATTCGACGGCGATGTCGCATCCGGGCGGGGTGAACCTGCTGGCCAACACCTCCGAGCTCGCCCTCGGGGTGGTCCTGGCCCCGTTGACCTGGGTATTCGGCCCGGTGGCCTCGATGAACGTGGCGCTCACCCTGGCCCCGGCACTGTCTGCATTGGCCATGTTCGTGCTGGCTCGCCGATGGGTGTCGTGGCAGCCAGCCGCGTTCGCTGCCGGTCTGCTCTACGGGTTCTCGCCGCTGGTCCTGGTCAGCCTGTCCGACGCCCATCTGATGCTGGGCTGGGCCGTGGTGCCGCCCCTGGTAGTGGCCTGCCTCGACGACCTGCTCCGCGGCGGCCGCCGGAGCCCGGTGGTCGTGGGTGTGGTGCTCGGCCTGCTGCTGGTGGTGCAGTTCTTCGTGGGTACCGAGATCCTCCTCCTGCTCGGGATCGCCGGTGTAGCCGCGGTCTGCTTGCTGCTCGCCTACGGACTGCGCCACCGTGAGGCGTTGCGCGAGTGCGCTCGGCGGCTCGGCGTGGGCCTGGCCACAGCGGTAGGCACCGCCGGCGTGCTGCTGGCCTACCCGACGTGGTTCGCCCTGGCCGGCCCGGCCCACACCTCGGGCCGGGTGTGGCCGACGCTGGAGCTCGGACTCGAGGGGACCAACCTGCGTGCCTACCTGTGGCCCACTCCGGTATCGGCCGGGTTCACCCTGTTTACCCATCGGGTGGGCGGGTACCAGGGGCCGACGCTGTCCGGTCAGTACGTCGGGATCGGCATGGCCGCGGTGGCCGTTGTCGGCCTGGTGGTGTGGCGTCGAGACAGGCGCCTGTGGTTCTTCGGGGCCATGACGGCGATCTCGGTGGTGCTGTCACTCGGAGCAAGCCGTTCGGTGTGGCTCCCGTGGCAGGTGGTGGCGGACCAGCCCCTGGTCCAGAACATCATCCCCAGTCGGTTCCTGGTCGTCACGTACTTGTCGCTTGCCGTGATGCTGGCCGTGGTGATCGACAACACCCGACGAGCGTTGCGCCAGCGGACCGCCCGCAACGCAGGGGAGCGAGCGGGCGTCAGCCTCGACCGGTGGATCCCGGCTGCGGCCGGGGTCGCCGTAGCCGTCGTCGGCCTCGCCCCGATCGCTGCCTACCTGGCACCGACCGTGCCCATGGTGACCCAACCGGTCCGTCCGCCGACCTGGTTCACCGCCGTCGCTCCGCGACTGCCGGCGCATCAGGTGCTGCTGGTCTATCCGGTGCCCTTTCAGGTGATCGAGAGCGCCATGGCCTGGCAGGCGGTGGGTGACTTCCCCTACGCCATGGTGGGCGGTGGTGGGCCGGGCGGTGTCATCGAGCGAGCCGGAGCCGAGCGGGCTGGTGCCGACGCCATTGCCCGGGCATCGTTCTCCTTCACCGGTCAGGTCCTGCATCCCGGTGATATCGCCGCCACCCGTCGGGCCCTTACCGACTGGGGGGTGACCGGTTCGGTCCTGCCCGACGAGGCGGGGCTGCCTGCCTACGACATGGTGACGTCAGTGCCGTACACCGTCGCCTTCATGACGGCGGTGACGGGCCGTGCGCCCGTGCGCCAGCGCGGCTCGTGGGTGTGGGACGGTCTCGCTAGGGGCCTGGCGACCGGTCCGGGGCCGACGCCGACCGCCCTAGGCCACTGCACGGCCCTCGGAGCCGAAGGTACCCCGGTGGCGATCGAACGGGTGGCGGCCTGTGTCGTGGCCGGTGGTTGACGGGGCGTGCCTGGGCCTGACCAGGGGCTGAACGGGGCCTGACCGGGGGTGGACCAGGACCTGCTGGTAGCGTCGCCCCCCGTGACGGCAGTCGGAACTCCCGATGGGACGCACCGACCCCGCCCGGTGCAGACGGTGGTGGTGACGACGGTGAGCTGCCTCGTCATCGCCGTGGCTCTGGCGACCCTGGTCGGCCAGGCCGTCCGTGGCAACCGGACCGTCGGAGCGCAGGTGTCGAGCTCCGCCATGCACGATGCCTCGGTCGACGACGCCTTCTACCAGTGCATCGACACACAGGCCCACAGCCTGGTGGCCCCGGGCCGGTCGGTGGCCCTCAGCACCGACAATCTCGCCGACGTGGTGACGATGATCAAGGGATTCGGAAGCTGGGTGCGTGTGGCCGACCCGGCTGCACGCGCCCAGGTGGTCCTGACGCTGCACAACAACGTGGCGGGGTCCGGCACCTGCCTCGGCACCCAGGTGGTCGGCACCTCGGTCGGACCCGATGGCCGCACTGTGGTCCGGATCGGCACTGGCGCGGAGGTGGCGGGCACGGGTCCCCCTCCGGCGCCACCGCTGTGACCACCGTCCTCGCCACCATCGTCACGCTGGCTGCGCTGTCGGCCGTCGGGTTCCTGCCTGTCGTCGCCACTGTCGGACCGCGCTGGTTCGCCGTGCCGCTGGCCCCGCTGACCGGGGCGGTCCTGGCCGCCCTGGCCGCGACGGCCTCGTTGTCGTTCGGCGGGGCGCTCATCGACTGGTTCGTCGGGCTCGCCGTGGTCGCCGCCCTCGTTGTCTTCTCCATCTGGGTGCTCGAGCCCGAGCGCGGGCCGTGGGCCCGTCCGTCGACGCGGGGCACCCCGGGACGCCGGCGCAGCCGGATGATGGGAGTTGTCGGCTTCTTCGCGGTGGTGGTCTCGTGCTGCTGGAACCTGCGCGGCCTGCGCTCGCCGACGGTGGGCTTCGATGCACGGGCACTATGGGTCATGCGGCCGGGCTGGTTCCTTCAGTCTCATGCCCAGCTGCTGATCGACATGAAGGCCCGGGGACTGGTCCTGTCCCAGAGCGCCTACCCGCCCCTCGTGAGCGCAACGACCGCCGTGGCCTGGCGGATCACCGGGATCCACACGGCTCGGGTCGGGGTGACCACCATCGCCGTGCTGAACATCTGCGCCCTCGCCGCGGCCGCCATGGCCCTCGTCGAGTGCGGCAGGGGAGTGGCGACGCGGATGGTCACGCCTGCTGCGAGCGGGGTTGGATCGAGCGGGGTTGGATCGAGCGGGGTTGCAGTGCTCACCGGCCGACCGCCATGGGCCCCGATGGTCACCGGTGTGGTGGCCGCGGTCCTGCTGGTCTTCGTGGCCGCCGGGGTGACCGAGCCGTTCCTCACCAACGGGTACGCCGACCCCATCTGGTCACTGGCCGCCGTCGGGGCCGTCGCTTACGGGCTCCAGTCTCGATCTGACCGGTCGACCCGGGCGGCGGCGGCGATCTTGATCCTGGTGGCCGGGCTGTCGAAGAACGAGGGGCTGGTGACCGCCATCGCTTTGGTCGCCCTGGTGGCGTTCCGGACCATCGGTATCGAGGGGCTGCGAGCGGGTTGGCGACGTTGGGTGGCACCGGCGGTGCTCGCAGCTTGCGAACTGGCACTGCTCGCCTGGTGGCCGGTGCTGATGCACATCATCGGGGCCCGTGGTGCCTCGTCCTCCTTCACGGCGTCGAGCGATGCGGGGTCGCGCACCTCAGCCGTCGTGCACGGGATGAGCCCGTATCTGCACGTGCTGGTGGTAGCACTGCCCCTGTCGATCGTGGGCGGCCTGGTGCTGCGCTCGGTGCGACGGCGTGGCGAAGTCGGCAACGACCTGTGGGCATGGTTGGCGCTCGCCGTCGGCCTGGTGGCCGTCGGCGGTGCGCTGGTGACCGGCTCGGGGGCGATCGTGCCGTGGATCCGCTCCACCGTGCACCGGATCACCGAGTACCCCGTGCTCGAGGGTTGGTGGATCGTTGCGGTCTGGGCGGTGGTGGCATCGTCGG
Organism: uncultured Acidimicrobiaceae bacterium; assembly: GCA_903849265.1. Taxonomy (GTDB): domain Bacteria; phylum Actinomycetota; class Acidimicrobiia; order Acidimicrobiales; family RAAP-2; genus Bog-756. The sequence goes on along the minus strand of CAININ010000441.1, from coordinate 382 downwards.
GAATCCGAACTCCGCATGCGAAGGGCCCGGACGTCGGGGCTGCTGGCCAAGAAGTGACCGCCGACGACTCCCTGACGGCCCCCGCTGACGTGACCGGGGTCGGTGCGGCGTCATGACGGTGGTCGGTCAACGCATCGATGACGAACCGGTGGCAGGCGCCGTGGGGGACGGTCGACCCGCAGGGGGAGACTCGGAGATGGACGCGGCCGAAGGGGCCGACACCTCGGTGACGACACCGGCGGGTCACGGATGGAAGTCGCTGGTGGCAGGGGCCGCGGGGTACCTGGTGCTCAGTGTGGCGCTGTGGTGGAACGTGTGGTCCAACCATCCGACCTCGACCACGACCTGCGGATGCGGCGATACGTCGCTGTTCACCTGGTTC
>CAININ010000440.1 GCA_903849265.1 uncultured Acidimicrobiaceae bacterium | reverse complement strand
TCGACGCCACCAAGGCTGCCCTGGCCGCTACGTCCGCCTCGCTCGACGCCCAGCGGGCCAAGCTCAATGCCGCCCGTTCTGTCCTGCGCCACGACGTCGTACAGGCCTACATCAGCGGAACATCCTCCGTGGCAGTGGCGCGGCTCTTTGCTGCCCCGTCCGGGAGTGCGCAGACCCAAGCGCTCTATCAACACCTGGGAATCGGGGATCTCACCCAGGAAGTCGCACAGGTCCAGTCCGGCCAACGAGCGCTGGCCGCCACCCAGGCCAAGCTCCAGGCCGAAGCGCAGAGTCAGACGACCCAGGCCGCCGCAGCCAACCAGGCCGCGCAGCAAGCCGGCGCCGCTGCCGCCTTGTCCCAGGCCACGCTCGACCAGGTGAAGGGCACGCTGGCCCAGGAGATCGCCCAGCAAGCTGCCGCGCAGGCCGTCGCCGCTGCTGCGGCGGCGGCTAGCGCGACCACGCCGTCAGACCGCCAGGCGGCGGCGGCCCAGGCATCCCAGGCATCCCAGGTGGCCAGCACCGTGAGCGGGGGAAGTGCTGCTGCTGCCAGTGCGAACAGTGCCGCAAACCAGGCAGCGGCTGCGGCCGGGTCAGGTGGCGGGTCGGGCGGCGGGTCGGGCGGCGGAACGCCGTCGAGCGGGTCCACGCCGACCACGGCACCGTCTTCGGGCGGCGGCACGGGATCGGTCTCGGGCAGCGGCACGAATGCAGCCGGCCTGGCCGCGGTCCACGGCGCCATGCGCTACCTCGGCATCCCCTACGTGTGGGGCGGTTCTAGTTCGTCTGGCGTCGACTGCTCCGGTCTGACGATGCTCGCTTGGGCCAGTGCCGGCGTTTCGCTGCCGCACTCAGCCGCGCTGCAGTACTCGAGCTTTCCTCACGTCAGCCTTTCTGCGCTGCAGCCGGGCGACTTGCTCTTCTACAACCTCGACGGAACCGGGATCGACCATGTGGTCATGTACGTCGGGCCCAGCCTCGACGGGGCAGCCACCGCCTACGGCTCACAGACGATCATCCAGGCAGCCCACACGGGCACCGTGGTGACGTTCGACCCGCTGTGGTACTTCGGACTGGTCGGTGCCGCTCGTCCATGACCGGACCGGGCCCCCGCAAAGGGGTCCGGGGCCGGAGGCGCTCGAACTCACCATCGTGATCCCCGCCTTCAACGAGGCTCATCGGCTCGGTGCCGGCATGGAACGGTTCAACGCCGCCGTAACTGCTGGTGCCATCGACCTCGACCGGACCGAACTGATCGTGGTCGACGACGGAAGTACCGATGCCACGGCCTCGACCGCAGAGTCGCTCCTGGCCGCGCTCCCCCACCATCGCGTCATCCGGCTGCCCCTCAACCAGGGCAAGGGCGCGGCAGTCCGAGTCGGCGTGGCCGCAGCCCGCTCGACCTACACGGCCTACATGGATGCCGACTTGGCCATCGACCCGGTGGCTGTCCCCCTGCTGCTCGACGGGCTCCGACTCCACGACGTGACAATCGGCTGCCGGGCCCTCCCCGATTCGATGGTCGAAACCGCGTACGCCATCCGCACAATCATGGGCCGGGTGTTCAATGAAATCGTCACCACCGGGACCGGGCTCGGGCTCAAGGACACCCAATGCGGGTTCAAGGCCTTCCGCACGCCGGTAGCCCGGCTCCTGTTCCACCTGGTCCGGATCGACCGCTTCGCCTTCGACGTGGAGATCCTGGCCCGGGCCCGCAAGCTCGGACTGACCATTTCGGAGGTGCCCGTCCACTGGAAGCACGTGGAGGGAAGCACCGTCCATCCCATCCATGACTCCCTCACCATGATCGCCGACATCTACCGCTCACGTCGAGGTCTGCTGGCCGGTCCCCCGGTGCCAACGATCACTGTTCGGCCCAACGACCCGCAGGCACCGGCCGATGTCGGACTCGACCGGCGAGTGTCCGGCCTGCTGGCCGACGTGCTCGACGGGATGCCTGTCCCGGTGGTGTCGGCCGGACGTGGGGTCACCGCGATCTTCGCCATGGTCGATCCAGCGGACGTCGCCCGCGCCTATGCCGCTCTGAGCGAACAGCTCGCTCCCCTCGAGGTCGTTCGCCGTGCACTCCCCCTCGACGGTCTGACCGCCCTCGGGCCGCTGGCCGGTCGGCTCGATGTGCCGCGGCCACCACCAGCCGACCACTAGGCCCGCCATCGGTAGGCCCGGCACCGGCACCGGCAGGGTACGATCCCCCTGTGAGTGACGACCCCGTGGAGTCCGTGGGGGCAGCCCGACCAGCCGGGCGCCCGGGAGACCGCGAATTCATCGATGCCATCGTCGGACATGCGCCGGCACAGGCTGAGCGGCAGGCTGAGCGGCAGGCTGACGAGACCGAGAAGATCGCCGCAGCCTCGGACCTGGCCGGTGCCTCCGTCTCCTACCTTCCGGTGGCGGCCGGACGCAACGAGCCCGAAGTCGAGGAGCTGGTCGACGAAGCCCGACGTTCCGACGTCGATGAGTGGGGCCGAAGTGAGCACATGCGCTCGATCGTGCGCCGTCTTTACGACCCGATGTACCGCTACTGGTTCCGGGTCGAGTGGGAAGGCTTGGAGAAGATTCCCACCGAAGGTGGTGCCCTCCTCATCGCCAACCATGCGGGGGCCATCCCGTCGGACGCTCCGGCCATCATGCACGGCATCGAAACCGAGCTCGGGCGGCCCGTCTACGGCATGGCCGATTACTTCTTCCGCACCCTTCCCGGAATCGGCACCATGTGGTCGCGTAGCGGTGGGGTGCCGGCCCACCCGGACAACGCCTACCGGATCCTCCACGACCAGCAGCAACTTGCGCTCGTGTTCCCTGAAGGCACCAAGGCGACTTCGAAGACCTACGCCGACCGGTACCGGCTCCGTCGGTTCGGTCGCGGCGGGTTCGTGGAGATCGCCATGCGGGCGGGGGTTCCGATCATCCCCATCGCCGTCGTCGGGGCCGAAGAGTCGATGCCGATCCTGTTCCGTATGAACGGCGTCGCCAAGGCGCTGAAGCTGCCGTACTTCCCGGTGACGGTGAACTCGCTGCTCCTCGGCCCGCTCGGCTATGTCACCTACCTGCCAGCCAAGTTCAAGCTGCGGGTCCTCGACCCCATCACCTTCGACGTCGAGCCGGGACTGGAGCGGTACTCGAAGAGCCGGGTGATGGACGAGGCCGAGCGGATCCGAGCGATCATGCAGGACACCCTCCACGACATGCTGCGCGAGCGCCGCAGCGTCTGGTTCGGCTGACACCATGGGACGGCGCGTACTGATCACTGGGCTGGACACGTTCTGGGGCGGCCGCATGGCCCAGGCGCTCGAGGCCAAGTCCGACGTCGAGATGATCCTTGGGCTGGGTACCAAGGAGCCCCGGGTCCCCCTGGAGCGCACCGAGTTCGTCCGTTCCGACCAGAAGTACTCGATCCTGAGCCGGATCGTGCGGGCCACCCAGGTCGACACGATCGTGCACACCTTCCTCGAGACCAACTCGATCGCCGTGCCGAGCCGTGTGCTGCACGAGATCAACGTCATCGGCACCCTCAACCTCCTGGCCGCGGCCGGGGCCAGCGGGACCTCGGTCCGCAAGGTCATCGTCAAGTCCTCCACCCACGTCTACGGGGCGGCAGCCCAAGACCCGGCATGGTTCCGCGAAGAGGACTCGCGCACCGGACCAGTCCGAACCAAGCTCGAGCGGTCCCTCCTCGAAGTCGAGGCATTGGTGCGCGACTTTGCCGACGACAATCCCCACCTCGCCGTGACGGTGCTGCGGTTCGCCAACGTGCTCGGCACCGACATCGTCACGCCCATCAGCCACAACCTGCGCCGCCGACTGCTTCCCTGCATCGCCGGGTTCGACCCGCTGGTGCAGTTCGTCGAAGAAGACGATGTGGTGCGTGCACTCGAATTCGCAACCTCCCACCGAGTGCCCGGCGTGTTCAACGTGGCCGGCGAAGGAAAGCTCCCGTGGAGCGAGGTGGCGTCCATCGGCGGCGCCCACCTGCTGCCACTTCCGCCAGTGCGGCCACGCCTGTTCGCCGCCCCCCTCCAGCGGCTCGGGGGCGTGCGGTTCCCTCCGGAGATGGAGGGTCTGGTCACCTACGGGCGCGGCGTCGACACCAACGCGCTGCGTGCTGCCGGGTTCGAGTACCGCTACACGAGCGCTGGTGCGGTCAACAGCTTCGCCCGGGCCAACAACCTGCGGCGGACCACCGGCAACACATCTCCGGCCTACCGCTACGAGCAAGACGTGGAGCAGTTCTTCCGACACTCCCCTACCGTGGTGCGGGGCATCGACTCCTAGCGGAGGGGGCAGTCCTGCCATCCGGCCCTCGGGCAGACGTCCGGGACTGGCGTGCTAGTCCAGCCAGGCAGACCGGAGTTCGGGCGCACGTACCGCCCACTCGTCGGCGAGCATGGCGTAGCGGACATGATCCTCCCACTCGCCGTTGATCTCCAAGAAGCCCAGCGCCACTCCCTCGTTTCGCAGTTCGAGCTTCTCGGCCACCCTCCGGCTCGACGCGTTCCTCGGGATGATCGCCACCTCGATGCGGTGCAGCCGCAGGGTCTCGAAGGCGAACTGCAGGACGACGACTACTGCCTCAGGGATCAGGCCGATGCCTGCGACGTCCTTGTCGATCCAGTAGCCGATCGCCCCGTTCTGGAACGGGCCCCGCTGGATCGAGGACAGCGTGACCTCGCCGGCGAACCGTCCCTGATAGAAGACGCCGAAGCCGAACCCCGATCCGACCTGGCGCTCGCGTTCGCGCATCGAGCACCGGGCGGCAAAACTGGCCTTGTCCT
>CAININ010000439.1 GCA_903849265.1 uncultured Acidimicrobiaceae bacterium | reverse complement strand
CTGACCATCGTCGTCATGGCGGCACTGACCCCGTTGACGGTCAAGAGCACCAAGAACATGGCGGCCATGCAGGCCCTCGGCCCGGAGATGAAGAAGCTCCAGCAGAAGTACAAGGGGGCGGAGAACCGGACGCAGCTCAACGAAGAGATGATGAAGCTCTACAAAGAGCACAAGGTAAACCCCGCTTCAGGGTGCCTTCCAATGCTATTGCAGATGCCGTTTTTCTTCATGCTCTACAGCGTTATCCGCGGGATCACAAATACCGTATCCAAGGGAGCCACCCTCCCCTACACGATCACCTCCACAGGGATCGATGGCACCAAGACGAGCATCTGCCATTCGACGGTCTGTGCCGACCCCCGCTACATCTCGCCCAGCACGAGGATGTTCCACGACATCGTGGCTGCTCACGGGCAATTGGTCACCTGGGGCATCGACTACGCCTCCAAGCTCCTCTCTCACCACGGCAGCCCGTGGATGTACATTCCCTACGCCATCCTGGTCATCGGTGCCGTCGGTCTGCAGTACCTGCAGATGGCTCGGCTCAACGCCAGAAATCCTCAGGCCAACCAATCTAATCCTCAGGCAGCCATGTTGCAGAAATACATGCCGCTTATCTTTGGATTTATTTACCTAAATGTGGCGGCAATCCTTAACGTCTATTTTATTGTTTCGAGCGCCATCAGGATCGGCACGCAGGAAGTCCTCTTTCGGAAGGGCATCGTCCCGGGAGGGCCGGGCGCCGCCGCAAGTTCGAAACCACGGTCGCTGTCCGCCTCCAAGGAGGCAGGACTCGAGACATCCGAACGATCCCTACCGAAGCCGAAGGCATTGGGTAAGGGGACGTCGAGCGGATCGAAGGGCAAGCAACAGTCGGCTGCATCGGGTAACGGTTCGAGCCCAGCGTCTGATGGAAGCACCAATAGTTCGAACGAAGGGTCAGAGGCAGGGGATGCAGGCAAGAAGCATCCGCGGTCCAAGGCCAAAAAAGAGAGAAAGGCGCGCTGACACGTGGAGTGGGTGGAAGCAAGCGGAAAGTCCCTCGCCGAGGCGAAGGAGACAGTGCTCGACATGCTTGGAGTCGCGGAGGACGACGCAGAATTCGTCATCCTCAGCGAGCCGAAAGCAGGTTTGTTCGGTCGACTGAGAGGTGAAGCGAGAGTCCAGGCAAGAGTCCGTCCTGTCGCCCCTCCCCCAAAGAGGGCAAGGCGGCAGCGTCCTGACAAGAAGCGCGAAGGTGGCGACCGGCCCCGCTCCAAGAGCTCAGGCTCGAAGAGCGATGCTGCAGGAAACCAAGCCAGCGACAATGAAGAGACCGGATCGTCTTCAGGAAGAGACGAATCCCAGGGTGGATCCGACTCGGACGCAGGATCTGATGGCGGCGAGGGCCAGGCCGGCGGTAACAAGCGCAATCGATCACGCGGTGGTCGGGGATCCGGTGGCGGTCAGGCCAAGCAACACGACAAGCAACCTTCCGGTCGTACGTCCGGAGATAGTGAGGACAACATGGAAGAGTCATTGACACTCGAGCAGCAGGGGGAGGCAGCCCAGCAGTTCCTGTCTGGTCTCGTCCGTGAGTTCGGTCTCGACGCAACGGTGACCTTCACCGAAGTTGACGAGGAAACGGTCCAGGTAGCTGCGGTCGGTGATGACCTCGGTCTGCTTGTCGGACCTCGCGGAGCCACCCTCGCTGCGGTCCAGGACCTGACACGGACGTTCGTCCAGCGTCAGTCTGAGAATCGGACCGACCGAATCCTGGTCGACGTGGGGGGATACCGGGAGAAGCGGAACGCAGCTCTTCGCCGGTTCGCGGAAGGGATCGTCGAAGAAGTCAAGAGCGCGGGCGAGGAGCGGGCTCTCGAGCCGATGTCTCCCGCAGACCGCAAGGTCATCCACGACGCCGTCAACGAGATCGATGGAGTGGAGACCCGATCGGATGGCGTCGAGCCCTCCAGGTACGTGGTGATCGCACCAGCCTGACGGTTCGCACAGCAGTCTTGAGCAACAAACGATGTGGCACCAGGTCCGCCTGGTGCCACAGTCGCGCCCGGGGGTGGAGTGACCCGCCGCTCGGCTGGGGCTAGCCGGGGACTGGCACGACAAGGGGTTGGACACATGAGAGAGTGGGCCGATGACGTTCGACGATCTGACTGGTGATGAGCTAAAGGTCCTTCGGGCAAGGGTAGACCCCTTACTCTTTCGCGCCTTGGCTCGTTCGTTTGAACTGGGGTTCTTGGGAAGCATGCCCATCGAGGACCAGATCGATCACGCACTCGGGTTCGTCTTTCTGGTGGAAGCGAGGCTGGGTCGCACTCCAGGGAGTGTCATCGACCTAGGTACGGGCGGAGGTGTTCCCGGGCTAGTCCTCATCTCCTGCTGGCCGGAGACTCGAGTGGTCCTCATGGATGCCAGCGAACGGCGCACGGCGTTCTTGGAGAAGACGGTCGAGAACTGGCCGCGTGCGGTGAATGCTGAAGTCATCCGAGGAAGAGCGGAGGACTTGGGCCGCAAAGGTAGCCTTCGAGAGCAGTTCGAAGTCGTCACTTCGCGTTCGTTCGGCATTCCTGCCCTCACTGCTGAGTGTGGATCTGCATTCCTGGTGCCCGATGGATGGATGGTCATCTCAGAACCTCCG
>CAININ010000438.1 GCA_903849265.1 uncultured Acidimicrobiaceae bacterium | reverse complement strand
CGGTAGAACGGTGCGGCGTCAGTGCCGGTGCCGGCCACCCACTGCCATCCGTGGTTGTTGGAGGCCAGGTCGCCGTCGATCAACAGGTCCATGAAGTGCGCAGCACCCCGCTGCCACGAGATGTGCAGATCCTTCACCAGGAACGAGGCAGCCAGCATTCGCACCCGGTTGTGCATCCACCCCTCGGCTGCCAGCTGACGCATCCCGGCGTCCACCAGCGGGTAGCCGGTGCGCCCGGCCCGCCAGGCATCGAACCGGGCATCGGCCTCGGGTCCGTCGTCCCAGCGCAGGTGCGCACCGGTGGGTGACAGCGAGGCCCAAGCCGAGTCCGGGCGGTGCCACAGCACATCGGCGTAGAAGTCGCGCCAGGCCAGCTCGGATCGGAACACGTCGCCTGGCGAACCGAGCGGGGTCCGAGCCAAGACCTGGCGAGGATGGATGGTGCCGAACCGCAGGTGCGGCGACAGGCGGGACGTGCCCGGCCGGTCCGGGCGGTTGCGGTCGTCGTCGTAGGTGCCGACCGGCCCCGCCAGGAACTCGTCGAGCAGGCGGGCCGCCGCCTCCTCCCCTGCTGGCGGAAGGGCGGCGGTGATCGTGTCCGGGGCTGGCTCGAGGTCGCCGAGCGTGAGATCCGACGTTGCGCCCGACCAGTTGACCCCAACGGGGCGAGCTGCCGGCTCGGGCCAGCCGTGCGCTGCCCATGCCCGACGGAACGGGGTGAACACCCGGTACGGGTTGCCTTCCTGAGTCACCACCCGGCCGGGGGCCACTGCATAAGGGGAACCGACCAGACGCAGCGACCGTCCGGCCGCAGACAGGGCCGCGGCCACCCGGCCGTCGCGTCGTCGGCCGTACGGGGCGCAGTCGCCGGTGGCGAATATGGCGACGGCCTCGACTTCGCCGGCCACGGCGGGCACCACCTCCTCAGGACGACCCCGACGCAGCGTCAGCGTTCCCCCGAGCGATGCGTCGAGCGCAGCAAGGGTCCGGGCCAGATAGGCACGCCGGTTAGGTCCGCCCGTGGCCATCAGGCCGTCGTCGACCACGAAGAGCGGGAGCACGGTAGCGCCCGTGGCTCGGGCCTCGTCAACGGCGGCCAACAGCGCGGGATGGTCGGTGAGACGGAGGTCACGACGGAACCACAAGATCACCGGGGCGGCCGGTGCGGACGTAGCCACTGCAGCCCGACCCGTCAGGAGACCTGGCCGGCCCGGACCGACCGGAGGCGGCGGTCCAGATGGGCCTCCATGGCCTCGGTGGCCAAAGCCGACACTTCGTCGGTCGTCGAGGAGCGCGGCTCGGCCAGCACCCCGGTCAGCCCGCCCCCGAGGGTTCGGCGCAGCAGGTCGAGGCCACCGGACGACAGGGGCCGCCCACGGCGACATGTCCGGCACAGCACCCCGCCCTCCACGATGTCGAAGGCGACCAGTTGCACGTCGTCTTCCTCGCCGCACGAGACGCACTCGTCGAGCATGGGGGCCGAGCCTTCGATGGCCAGGACCTTGAGGAAGAATGCAGGGGCCACCATCGGCGAGTTCCGCTCGGCCAGGGCGGCAATGGCCCGGACGACCATTTCATAGAGCCGGGGGTTGGCATGGCGCTCCTGGCCGACCTGGTCGACCACCTCCAGCATCGACAGGCCGGCAGACATCCGGTCGAGGTCTTCGCGGACAGGGCGGAACGTGTCGATGACCTCGACCTGGTTGATGGTGTCGAGGTCGCCGCGGCCCTGCCAGCCGAGCAGGGCGACATGGCTGAGCGGCTCGAGCCGCGACCCGAACTTGGAGGTGGTGCGCCGGACGCCCTTGGCCACGGCCCGCACCTTGCCATGGTGCTCGGTCATGAGGGTGACGATCCGGTCCGCCTCGCCGAGCCGGATGGTGCGGAGCACCACCCCCCGGTCGCGGAACTGCGTCATCGGTCGGCTCCGGGCTCCCCGGCCGCCTCTGCTTCTGCGACGACCGGACCCGCCCCGGCTGCTGCACTGTCACCGTCGGGCGCTGGAGAGGCTGGAGGTACTGGAGGGCTGGGCCGCAACGAGGAGATCGGAACCGGGTCGGGACGGTTGAACCGTGGTGCCGCACGCCCGCTGCG
>CAININ010000437.1 GCA_903849265.1 uncultured Acidimicrobiaceae bacterium | reverse complement strand
TCGACAAGTGCAGCCACGGCATCGACCGGCACTTCGAGGTCGGGGTTGCAGACGAGGATCAATGGGGCCCTCGAAGCGGCGACCCCTCGATTGACGGCAGCCCCGTACCCGAGATTGGTTCCGGGAACGACCACCTCGACGTCTGGTACTGCTGCAATGCCAGCGGCGAGCGAGCCGTCTGCCGAGCCGTTGTCGACCACGACGAGCTCTTCGAGGCCTGCGTCGTGGAGGTCGAGGACGCACCGGGCGAGGGAGTTCCCCGACTCGTAGTTCACGACGACCCCAACGGTCCGCCCCGCTGCACTCGAGGGTGTCTCGGGTGGCCTGCCCCCGGGCGGCGACTCATTCGCGGCCGGCGACCCAGCGCCCACACCGGCGCCGGCTCCGCTCACGGCTCGATCCGAGTGAACCGGTACTTGATCAGGGCGCGCAGGGCGCCGATGCCGTCACGCCAGGTGATCTTCTTGCCCTCGCTCAACTCGCGTCCGGCGTAGGAGATCGGGACCTCGTAGATGCGGAATCCACGCCGAAGGACCTTCGCCGTGATCTCGGGCTCGAAGTCGAACTTGTCGGACTCGATGGTGATGCCCTCGAGAACCTGACGATCGAAGAGCTTGTAACAGGTCTCCATGTCCGACATCGTCGATGAGTACAGAAGATTTGTCACCAGGGACAAGAAGCGGTTGCCGATCCAGTGCATCGGGAGCATGTTCATCCGCTCTCCGGTGAAGCGGCTGCCGTAGACGACCCTTGCCTTGCCGCGCAGGATGGGCTCGAGAAGTCGCGGCCAGTCCGCGGGGTCGTACTCCAGGTCTGCGTCCTGGATCAGCAGGAGATCGCCTCGGGCGTTGGCCATGCCTGTGCGGATCGCGGCGCCTTTCCCCTGATTGACCGAGTGGGTCAGGATTCGCACGGTCGAGTCGCTCAACGCCGTGAGCACCTTGTCGGTGCCGTCCGACGATCCGTCGTCCACCACGATGACTTCGACCTCGACCGGAACATCCACAGCCCGGATCCTGCGGATCACCTCAGCAACCGTCACCCGCTCGTTGTAGACGGGGACGATGACCGACAGCAGCCGGTAGGTCCGGGGGGTCCAGCCATCGCCCTCACCGGATTGGGCACCATTCGCGTCATTCCCTTTGAAATCAGGCATTCGTCGCCACTCCTTGTCCGGCCTCATCGATCAGGCTGCATCCATTGTTCGCAATCGACCTCGTAGGCGCCGGTCGAAGCGTCGCAGCCACGTCGACCGCAATCGAGCCGGCGCTCACGATGACGGACGCATGCCGGGCAGGCCGGCATCCTCGGCAAGGTACTCCGCCGTGCGAGAGAGTCCGTCCTCCAGGGTCGTGGTCGGCTCCCATCCGAGCTCGGTCCGGGCCACGCTGATGTCGGGTCGCCGACGGGTCGGGTCGTCGGTAGGGAGAGGCCGGTGTTCGATGGTCGACGAAGAGCCCAGCAGATCGATGATCGTCCGGGCCAGCTGGATGACGGTGTACTCGTCGGGATTGCCGATGTTGACCGGGCCGGTCAAGCGGGAGTCGAACAAGGCGAGAAGACCCCGGACCTCGTCGGCCACATAGCAGAGGCTTCGGGTCTGGCTTCCGTCTCCGTAGACGGTGAGCGCCTCTCCACGCATGGCTTGAAGCAAAAAGTTCGACACCACCCGTCCGTCGTCCGGGCGCAGCCGGGGACCGTAGGTGTTGAAGATCCGAACGATGGCCACATCGGTGCCCCGAGCCCGGTGGTAGGCCATGGTCAGCGCCTCCGAAAACCGCTTCGCCTCGTCATACACACTTCGGGGTCCGACCGGGTTCACGTTGCCCCAATAGGACTCGGACTGAGGATGGACGTCTGGGTCGCCGTAGACCTCGCTGGTCGAGGCCATGAGGAAGCGGGCACCGTGGCGAGTAGCGAGTTCGAGACCGTGCCTCGTTCCCTCGCTCCCGACGGCAAGTGTCTCGAGCGGCAGGGCAAGATAGTCCGGAGGCGATGCTGGGCTGGCCAGGTTGAAGACGCCGGTAATGGTGCCGTCAACTGGGATCCCTTTGGAGATGTCGGCCTCGACCAACTCGAACCCGGGGTCGTCCGCAAGGTGTGCCACGTTCGACTTGCGTCCCGTGGAGAAGTCGTCGACGCACACCACAGCATCGCCGCGCGCCCGAAGTTGATCGCACAGGTGCGAACCCAAGAATCCCGAGCCTCCGAGCACCACCACCCGGCCGCTCATCGGCGTCCGATGCCGGAGTAGGAGAATCCGAGCCGGCGGACCTGTGCCGGGTCGAGAAGGTTCCGGGCATCGACGAGGACCGGGGCAGCGAGGGTGTCTCGAACCCTCGAGAAGTCGAGCCACCGGAACTCGTCCCACTCGGTGAGCACCACGACGGCGGCAGCACCTTCGCACGCCGCGTAGGCGTCCGGGTAGGCAAGGAGCGACCCTGCGCCAGGAGTCGACGGCGCCTGGACCCCTGGGACAGCGACCGAGCCCGCACCAGCGGGCACCATGACCGTCGGATCGAAGGCCCGTACTTCCGCACCATCGGCAACCAGTCGGAGTGCGATCTCCAATGCGGGCGAGTTGCGCAGGTCATCTGTCCCGGCTTTGAACGTGAGCCCCCAGATGGCGACAACAGATCCAGCAAACTCGTCCTCGCCCTCCGCTCCGGTCGGACGTGACGACGCCACGGCAGCCTTGACCTTCGCAACGACACGCTCGAACTGCTCGTCGTTCGTGGCGATGGCCCCCTTCAAGAAGGAGAAGTCGTATCCGGCCTGTTCGGCGATGTGGACCAGCGCCCGGGTGTCCTTCGGGAGGCAGCTGCCGCCCCATCCCGGTCCGGGCTTCAGGTATTCGAATCCGATGCGCTTGTCGTACCCGAGTCCGAGGATGACATCGCGGACATCAGCTCCCACGGCCTCGCACAGGCCCGCCACAGCGTTGATGTAGCTCAGCTTCGTGGCCAGGAAGGCGTTCGAGGCGTATTTGATGGTTTCCGCTGTGGCGGCATCCGTGATGAGCAGGGGGGCCCTCGTCCCGGCAAACAGCTCCCCCACCCGGGCCGCAGCAGCCTGGTCGTCGGCACCGACGACGATGCGCTCTGGATGAAGAGAGTCCGGAACGGCCGTTCCTTCGCGGAGGAACTCGGGGTTCGAAACCACCTGGACATCGGTGCGGCCGAGCACCCGCTCGACCACCAGCGTGGAGCCGACCGGCACCGTCGACTTGTTGACGATGATCGTCCCAGGTGTGAGGTGGGGGCTGATCTCGGCGGCTACGGCCTCCACGTAGGAGAGATCTGCAGAACCGTCATCGCCTTGGGGCGTCGGGACGCACAGGAAGACGAATTCGGCATCTGCGATGGCGGCCGTGGCGCCGAGGACGAAGCGCAGGTTGCCTGCCCGCTGACCTTCTCGGACTAGATCTTCGAGGTGCTCTTCAACGATCGGGACCTCGCCGCGCTGGAGCATCTCGACCTTCCGGGGGTCGGCATCGCCACAGGTGACCTTGTGTCCGAGGTGGGCCAATGTGGCGGCGGTCGGGAGTCCGACGTACCCGACCCCGATGACAGCCACCGTATGCACGGGGCCGGCGGGAGCCCGCCCGAACGCTGACTCGCCCTCAGACCCGGTGCGGGCGGGGCCGGGCTCAGCTCCGTTTGCGAAGAGCGCAGAACTCACGGACATTGCAGTTCACTTCCCATCATCATGTCGAGTAGCCATTCGGACAACTTCGTTTCGGCAGTAATCGTTGGTGATCATGGGCCGGCGTTTGCCGATTCGTTCGCCACGACTCCCTCGGCCGACAGAACGCCACTGTGCCCATGACGAAGGAGCTGGGTCGCCGAGCCCCTGCAGATACTCGCCACCGCTACCGCCAGCGCCAACGCCACCGTGCAGCATCAGAACTCAGTCGGGTCCAGGCAGCACGGCCACCAACCGCGCCAGTGCATCCTGCCATGCCGGCATGGCAGGCAGGCCGGAGAGCCGGAGCGCCGCGTTGTCCAGCCGTGAGTTGGCTGGACGCGGTGCGGGCCGGGGAGGATCGAGATCCGACGAGGAGATCGGTTCGACTCGACCGGGGTCGTACCCGGCAGCGGCCATGGTGGCTTGGACGAACCCGAACCAGGTCGTCTCCCCTTCGTTCGTGATGTGGAAGGTTCCAGGTCGGCGATCGATGCCAAGCCGGACGATGGCGCGGGCCAGGTCGGCGGTAAACGTCGGGCAGCCGTGCTGGTCGTCCACGAACCGCAGCGTGCCGTTCGGGTCGGCGGCGGCCACCCGCAGCACCGTCTTGACCATGTTCGCTCCGTGGGCACCGCTCACCCATGCGGTGCGGACGATCGTGCCGGAGCTGCCAGAGATCGACCGGATCTCCTGCTCACCACCGAGTTTGCTCCTCCCGTAAACCGACCGGGGGCCAGGCTGATCCCACTCCACATAGGGGCGCGCCGAAGTGCCGTCGAACACGTAGTCGGTCGACACGTAGACGATGTGCGCTCCGACAGAGGCGGCGGCCTCGGCCATGTGCCGCGTCCCTAGGGCGTTTACAGCGAACGCTGTGTCCGGGTCGGACTCACAGGCGTCGACCGCCGTGTACGCCCCGCCGTGCAGGATCAGGTCCGGGCGAAAGGCCTCGACCGCGTCACGTACCGCAGTTCGGTCGACCAGGTCGAGGGTGTCGATATCGGTAGCCAGGACCTCGAAGGTCCCGGGAGCGACCGCCGGGAGCAGCGTTCCG
>CAININ010000436.1 GCA_903849265.1 uncultured Acidimicrobiaceae bacterium | reverse complement strand
CGGCCGAGCTCAAGACCACGACGGCGGAGGAGACGGTCAACGGGGCGCTGCGTCTGGTCTGCATGCAGCGGAGCGATCGGGTGACGGCATCCTTGGACCGGTTGGCGAGGCGTGACCTGCTGGCCCGGCCCGACGCGTGGCGCTGACCCACCTGGTCGACACCGTGTGTGCTGGCATCCCCCTCAGCCACGATCATGAGAGCAGTGACCGATGCCCTTTCAGGCCGTCAGGCCACCCAGACAGGTAATCGCCCGCTCCCCCACAATGTCCACAAGTCGAGCCGGCAAGGGACTCTTCAGTCCGATGACGCCAGGCTGGGCTGCAGCGGTGGCGAACGCGTCGGGGGCTCTACGGCTCAGATCGATGGCCCGATCGACCACAGTGGATGGATCCATGCCGACCGATGCTGCAAGTGCCTGCCAGTCATGCCGAGCCACAAGGCCGACCGAGTAGGAACTACCGATCTTCATGGCCATCTTGACCTTGGGAGCGTAGACATCGGGATACGGAAGTGCGCTTGCGACGTCGTAGAGAGGGGCGAGTCGTATCTGGCGTCCCGCCAGCAGGACCGAGTAGTTCTTGGCGTGGGCATCGGGTGCGCCGATAATCCAGTTCAGGATCAGTGCGTCGACGAATGCTGCGATAGCGGCCTCGTTGTCCGGGCGAGGGATTCGAGCCCTCAGAAGTGCGGCGATGTCGGCCGGTCCTGGCCCCCCTTCGGCTTGGTACTTGCGGCGAGGTGGCACGCTGAGCGCCTGGCACAGATCTTCTTGATGCACGCGTGTAACCGTCCGACCTCGGGTGATCCGGTCATAGCGCTCGACGACGATGGCGCGCTCCCCAGCAAACTCCACGACCTCGGTGAAGGCAGCACGGAGGCCGAGCGCACTAGCGGCAGACAAGCAGAGGTGCTCATTGAGGTCGTGGTCGTCGAGGCCAGCGATCGCCGGTTTGAGGATATGCGTAGTTGGACGACGCCTATCGGGCCGTCCCCAGCGACCATCCGCATGCAGCAGTGCGATCTTGGCCTGCATGCCTGCCAGGCTCCACCGGCCTTCCCCATCAGAACCGTGCCATGCGGTCTGATCTCTCCTCACCCCACGCAGAAGGGCAGCTACGTCTTCGTCGTCCATCCACTCAACCCGATCACGCCCCGTGAGGACGGCCTCGAGCCGGTCCGGGCGCACGATCTGCATGGCACCGGGAATGTCCTCTCCGACGTGGGCCAGGAGGCCAACCGGACTTGCCACCGACGCGCCGAACTCGCGACCCCAGCGCTCGAGTACTGCCTCGTTGTCGGGAAGCAGGCCGCGCAGATAGGCATCGACAACCCTGTTCGTGTAAGTGGCGCCGGCCAAGGGCATCGACAGCGACAGCGGTGTGGATGCCAGGTCGGTACGCCAGCTCTCCTCATAAGTGAACTGGGTCGCACCCCGGGTAGTGACCAGCTCACCGACAACGGCGCTGCCGCAGACGATCACCAAGGACTCCGTCACTGGCGTCGATCAAATCTGGACAGCACGTCGTCGAGGTCGATTTCGCCTTTGATGTCAGGCGCAGAAGTGATGGTGAAGGCGAGATCCAACGCCGCGAGGGTCTGGAGAACGAGGCCGAACTCGCATCCCGACTTACCTCCCTCGAGCGACCTCAGCCATCGAGCGCTCACCCCGGCCCGTAGTGCCAGGGCTTCCTGATTCAGCCCGAGCCGATGCCGGGCGTCGCGCACTGTTGCACCCAGATCAGCCGTTGCCTGGATCGTCACAGCGAACCCCTCTCCTCTGGTTTGGCTTCTATCCCCCAGCATATCGGCACGAACGTACCGTTTACAATATCGGTACGTTCGTGCCGACTACATTACCGGCACGAACGTGCCCCATCAGAGCATGCTGCGTGGGTGAACTGGTCGCTTCAGTGGCGAGCGGGTACAGCCCTGTTGTTCGAATGCGCCGGGAGTCCGGCCCAAACGCCGGCGGGGTGCTCGCCTGGCCCCGAACTTGTCGGGCTTATGCCACCCGATCCGTGGACTCGAAGCAGCCGTCGAGCAGCTCGAGCCCGGGGGCCAGTGCCCCCATTGACGTTCCCTTAATCATGACGTGGGTGCCTGCTTCGTGGGCCATGAGGAACACGGCCGTGGTG
>CAININ010000435.1 GCA_903849265.1 uncultured Acidimicrobiaceae bacterium | reverse complement strand
GCGTGCATTGACCAGCGTCGCGATCTCATCGAGGTGATCGTCAAGTGCCCCGATGCGAAGCGCGACGAAGAGTGGTTCGACATCGATCCCGGTGCGGGGCGCAGCGTCATCTGCCAACGGGTCGACGAGGGACTGCGCCATTTCCGTTCGTTTCGGGCGGAGGGGCGGCGTTGTTCGGGGCCTCTTGTGCTTCGCCATGAGGGCAGTCTTGTCGATGGAGGACAGACCACCACACGGGGAGGGCGTCAGGTCCGAGGCAGTCCGGCGGGGATCGAGGCCCGACCCTCCACCAGCTGGCCCGGTCCGGCGAGCACGGACCCGGTGATGGACCAACCATGGCCGACATGACATCCAAGGCCCGACCACGACCTAAACGACGAGTAGATGCGCCCTCGTGGGACAGCCGGTGGACAGCCACCAGTTGGTTTGGCGGAAGGGTCTCCACCGCACCTCAACTGGCATGACATCTGCAGCCTACGATTCTGACGTGCCGAGAGATCAGCGTTCCGTTCGGGAGTCCTTCCGTTCTGGCGAAGAGCAAGTATGGGGACGATGAAGTACGACGAGATCGTACGGTTGAGGAGCCATCATCCGGCATGGGTCCTTCTGCGCTCGAACAACGTCGCTCTGGTGCTCAGCTTCCTCGGCCGGGTCTACGTCGACGGCAATGCCAGTGGGATCGCGGCGAGCGATCTGGCCGCCCAGCTCGACGACGAACTGTTCGCGCTCAACCAGCGGCTCGGGGACGATACCTTTCCGAGGTCGGCGAGTGCCTACCTCGACGATTGGGCGTCATCCGAGCACGGCTGGCTGCGGAAGTACTACCCGGCCGGCGCCGATGAGGCGTATTTCGACCTTGCCCCCGCAGTGGAGAAGGCGCTGCTGTGGGTGCAAGACCTTCCGGCTCGCGAGTTCATCGGTACCGAGTCACGCCTGAACACGATCTTCGAGCTGCTGCGCCAGATGGTGGTCGGAGCCGATGACGATCCCGAGCGCCGCCTGTCCGAGCTGCACCGCCGCAGGGCCCAGATCGATGAAGAGATCGCTGCAGCGGAGCGGGGGGAGCTCGCCATGCTCGACTCGGTCAGTCAGCGCGACCGGTACCAGCAGTTCGCCCGCACCGCTCGCGAACTGCTGGCCGACTTCCGACAGGTCGAGGAGAACTTCCGTGGGCTCGATCGCTCGCTGCGCGAACAGATCGCAGGGTGGTCAGGGTCCAAAGGCGCCCTCCTCGACGAGGCCCTCGGGAGCCGCGCCAGTATCACCGAGTCGGACCAGGGCCGCAGCTTCCAGGCCTTCTACGACTTCTTGCTGTCGCACCACAAGCAGGCCGAGCTCACCGACCTCCTCGAGCGACTGCAACAGATCGAGGAACTGGGCGGCCAGGACGGACGCCTGCTCCGGATCCACTTCGACTGGATCGACGCCAGTGAGCGCACCCAAGCCACGGTTCGACTCCTCTCCGATCAGCTCCGCCGCTTCCTCGACGATCACGTGTGGCTCGAAAACCGACGGGTCTTCGACCTGCTCCGCTCCATCGAGGGCAAGGCGCTGCGCGTTCGTAACCAGGCGGAGTCGGTGGTCGCCATGGAGCTCGATGACATGCGCGTCACTGTCGGCCTGCCCATGGAGCGTCCGCTCTTTCGCCGTTCGCGTCGCAATCGGCTCGAAGCTAAATCAATGGAACTCGGGGACGACGCCTTTGATGCCTCGGCCATGCTCAGCCAGACCTACGTCGATCGGGATGCACTCGTGCAGCGGGTCTACAGCTCACTTGGAAGTGACGACCAGATCGGACTGCGTGAGGTGGTTGCTGGTGAGCCCCTCAAACAAGGCCTTGCGGAGCTGGTCGGCTACCTGTCATTGCAGGAGCCGGGACTCACCCTCGTCTTCGACGAGGAACGCCAAGATCAGATCCAGTGGACCACCGGGGACGTCGACCGGTCAGCTGATCTGCCTGCGGCCTCGTTCAGTCGTAACCGGTCGGAGCCACAGTGACGGATGTGCCGATCGACGCGCTCGATGAGCCGACGGACTTGTCGCTGGTGCTGGTCCATCTGATGAAGGGTCCGCTCTACCGCGATGTGCACGAAAAGCAGTGGGGATTCTTGCCCGGGCTGCGAAACCAGATCAGCGACTATGTCGCTGTCCTCGGTCTGAGTGTCGTCGTGGACGAATCGGAGGGGTATGCCTATCTGCGCAGCCAGATTGTCGATCAGGACGCCAGCGGGTTCCCGCGCTTGGTGGCCAGGCGCACCCTGCCATTCAAGGTGAGCGTCCTGCTGGCCCTGCTGCGCAAACGCCTGGCCGAGTTCGATGCCAGCAGCTCAGATGTCCGTCTGGTACTCAGCCGCGACCAGATCATCGAGCTCCTCCGACTGTTCATGCCCGACAGCACCAACGAGGCGCGCCTAGTGGACACTATTGACACCACCATCAAGAGAGTGTGCGAACTGGGCTTCCTGCAGCCGCTGCGAGGTGACCAGGACAAGTATGAAGTCCGACGGATCCTCAAGGCCTACATCGACGGGCAGTGGCTGTCGGAGTTCGATGCACGACTTGACGAGTATCTGTCCGAACTGGACGAGTCAGCGGGGCCGGCATGACATCATCGCTCTTCAGCCCGATCGAGTTGGAAGACCAGCACTCCGACCGGCTGCCGGGATGTCGCCTGCAGCGCCTCGAGGTCTACAACTGGGGAACGTTCGACCAGAAGATCTGGTCGTTCGACCTCGCCGGCCGCAACGCACTCCTCACCGGCGACATCGGATCTGGAAAGTCGACCCTGGTCGATGCCGTGACCACGCTTCTACTGCCGGCAAACAAGATCTCCTACAACAAGGCCGCAGGCGCAGAGACCCGAGAGCGGGATCTTCGCTCCTACGTCCAAGGGCACTACAAGTCGGAACGGAACGAGACGACCGGAGCGTCACGACCGGTCGGACTTCGAGACGACCGGCAGTTCTCGGTCATCCTCGGGGTGTTCGCGAACACGGACTTCGAGACCACGGTCACGTTGGCCCAGGTCTTTCGGACGAGAGACGTCGGCCAGCCCGAGCGCTTCTTCGTGGTCTCCGATGCCGAGTTGTCGATCCTTGGAGAGTTCGCCGAGTTCGGTTCCGAGTTTGCCGTGTTGAAGCGCAGGCTGCGCGACAGCGGAGCTCGCCCCTACGACACGTTCCCCGAATACGGCCGAGACTTCCGACGCCGCCTCGGAATCGAATCCGAGCAGGCCATGGAGCTCTTCCATCAGACCGTGTCCATGAAGGCAGTCGACAACCTGAACGATTTCGTCCGCAGCCACATGCTCGAGCCGTTCGACACCAGCGATCAGATCTCTGATCTGATCGTCCACTTCGACAACCTGACCCGGGCCCACGACGCAGTGGTGCGTGCCCGCGCCCAGCTCGAGCTCCTCCAGCCCCTCGTGGCTGACATCGAGGTGCATGACCAGCTGTCGGAACAGCGCTCCTCCCTCGAGCGACAGCAGCGAGCTCTGCCGCTCTACTTCGCCGACCGGATGTGTGGGGTCCTCGACGTCGAGATCGCCACACTGGGGACCCGGGCGCTCGAGCTCGGCCAACTGCTCGAGTCACTCGAGTC
>CAININ010000434.1 GCA_903849265.1 uncultured Acidimicrobiaceae bacterium | reverse complement strand
CCCGACCGAGGACCGGGTGGGGATCCTCGTCGACATCGGCGACCGGCTGGCCTTCTTGGGCGAGGCTCCGGTGCTCAAGATCAGCGCGCTGTCTGGGCTCGGTGTCCATCACATCCTTCCGGCGGTGTCGGCCGCCGAGGAGGCGTACCACTCGCGCATCCCGACCGGTGAGCTCAACCGGGCCCTCAAGTCGATCCAGCTGGCGCACCCTCCAGTGGGCGCCAAGATCCAGTACGGGGTCCAGGGAGCGAACGACCCGCCGACATTCACCTTGTTCACCAACGGCCGCCTGCAGCCCACCTACCTCCGCTATGTGGAGCGGGGACTGCGCGAGCGGTTCGAGCTCGGGCCGACGCCGATCAAGATCCGCGTGCGAGCCAAGGGTGCCAACGGGGGTGGAGGACGCAAGCGGTGACTCGCCCTCCGGGGGTGTGCGATGCCCTGGTGTGAGCAGTGCGACGCGGAAGTCGATACCGAGGACCTCGATGCCGAGGAGACCTGTCCGACCTGTGGATCAGAGACGCTGGCCCATCGCAAGCAGCCGTGGTGGTTCAAGTTCCTGGCCGTCGCCACCGTGATCTACCTCGCCTACCGGCTGTTCCAAGGGATCACCTGGGTGGTCCACCACGTCTGACGGGTTCGGCCGTCGCTCAGGCCTGCCAATCAGGGTCAGGCTCGGCGAAGAAGTCGACCAGTGAGTTCATGCCGAGTCCGAGCAACGTCCACTCGACATCGCTCCCATCGAGCAGGCTGATCTGGACGATCGGGACGAATGCGTCGGGCTCGACGATCTGGCGCATCAGCGTGCCCTCGGCGAACGCCGAAAAGGCGACAGCGGCATCGCGCAGCGACAACCCGGATCGGACCCGCCAGCCCACGGCGTCCAGTCCCGCCTGATAGAGGTCGATGTACTGCTGGGTCGAGCGCTCATTGGTGGCGCGGAACGACTCGACCAAGGGGTTGTCATCGTGCCTGCTCTCACTGGCGGCCACATAGGTCACCAGCGCCATCTGGATGGTGGCCGTCGAGGTGGACGCCGACGACAAGTACTGGGCACTCGTGACCCGGATGAGCTCGCCGAGCGACGCACGACGCAGCTCGGGTGTCGAGACGTCGAGACGTCCCATCGCCGCTACGAGAGCATCAGATGTCTCCTGGACCTCTTCTTCGACCTGCTGGTCGACGATGGAACGGATGACGTCGGTCTGGAACTCCTCCTGGTTCTGCCACACCCGTCCGATGATCGAGGCGTTGGTGATCCGGATGCCCCGGGTGTCGGCCACGTGGGACAGGACCCGCTTGAAAGAGAGATGTTCTGCCCCGGTCCCCAGCCCCTCCGACAAGAGGAGATCTCGACCGGCATCGAGGACGATCTTGTGGAGCTCTGCCCGCGACCGTCGGGTCCGACGCGGGGCGTCCACGACGAACTCCTGACTATCGGGTGGTGGTTGGGCGACAAGGACCATTGCACACAAATCCTACCGGAGAATGTTTCGAGGCAGTCCGTCCTGACGTTTGACGATGGCATGGCCACGAATCGATCGAACCAGGCCCGGGGACCGATGTCCTCGATGTCAACGGCACGGAAGCGCCGGGGTGCAGCCGGGGGGTGGTTCAGGTGGTCTGCAGATCGAAGGTCTGGGTATAGGTGCCGTCGGTGTTGCGCTTCGTGGTGAGCTGGCCGTGGGTGAACCGATAGATCCCGGTGCCGCCGACCACTGCAAGCTGCTGGGACTTCGAAGGCACGATCAGCGGGAAGGCACCCGACGCTGTGGGCTCCGGCGCGAGGCGCTCGCCCTCCACCTGCAATGTGTTGCCTCCGGTGAAGTAGAAGACCATGGTTTGTGACCACTGATCGACAGCTACGCCGTTGGCCGTGCCCGGCACCCGGTCCTGGACGACCCAGTTCAGATCCTTCGACAGCTCGGTCAGCGTGCGAACGCCGCTCACCTCACCGACCACCTTGCCGGATTGGAGGATCGGAGCCTGGAAGGTGTCGACATCACCGACGCTCGGGCCGGCACTGGTGACATCGTGGACGTGGGTGGTCGGTGCCGGTTGCGTGATCACCAGCGTGGTGGCCACCGGCGCTGCGGCAGAGGATCCACAGCCCGCAAGGATCCCGGCACCGGCCGCCAGGGATGCCGTCACCACGAGTGCTGATGACACTCGTGGTCGGAGGCGGGCAAGCGATGCGCCTTGACGGTTACGAGCTTCCCCTCGCTGGGCTTCGTGGTCATGGCTGATCATCGGTCATCTCGTTTCGTCGGAGCGGCGCATGTGCAGGCCCGTTCACAACGACCGGGAGGCGACAGTCTCGCGCGTCAGCGGGTACGCCCACGGCGAGGGCCGAGTGCGTGTGGGCGTCGCCTGTGACTACCGGCCGCTAGGTTCCCCACATCGCACACGCTCGAGCGCTGTGTCCGTTGGGTCGGCTCCGGTCGGCCTGCATCCCGCAACGAACGACTGGACGTCAGCATCGTGCCCGAAGACGATCGAACCGACACAGGACCTGACGCTACGAGTGCCGAAACCTACGAAGGGCTCGTTGCAGCAGCAGACTGGCACCTCACCTCGGTGATCCACGCCATGGCGGGGGAGCAGGCGACCCCTCGGGCGGACCAAGCCAGCGCCGTGCGGGCCCTGGTGGCCGATCGGTCGCGGGTGCTGGTCGTCCAGGCCACGGGATGGGGCAAGTCGGCGGTCTACTGGGCGGCTACCTCGGCCATCCGATCGCTGGGCGGGGGCCCGACTCTGGTCGTTTCGCCCCTCCTGGCGCTGATGCGCGACCAGGTGCAGGCAGCGGCGGGTGCCGGGCTGCAAGCACGGACGATCAACTCCACCAACGTGGACGATTGGGAGCCCATCATGGCGTCAGTGGAGGACGGCACGGTCGATGTGCTCCTCGTTTCGCCGGAGCGGTTGGCCAATCCCACCTTTGCCCGGCGGATCGGCCCGGTCATCGAGCGGGCCGGCCTGATCGTGATCGACGAGGCCCACTGCATCTCGGACTGGGGGTTCGATTTCCGTCCCGACTACCAACGCCTGTCCCGGGTCCTCACCGCGTCACCCACGACGCCGGTACTCGCCACCACGGCCACGGCCAACCAGCGGGTGACCGACGACGTCGCCGCTCAGCTCGGTCGATCGACCGTGGTGCTGCGCGGAGGACTGGCCCGGACATCACTGACCCTGTCGGTGATCGGGGGACTCGGGCCCCTGGAACGGTTCGCCTGGGTGGACGGCGCGTTGGGCCGGCTGGGCGGGTCCGGCATCATCTACGTGCCCACCGTGGCTGACACCGACCGGTTGGCCGGCTTCCTGGCCGATCAGGGGCACGTGGTAGCGGCGTACTCCGGAGCGCTCGACGCCGCAGCGCGCGAGCGAATCGAGGACGATCTGCGAGCGAACCGCCTGAAGGCGGTCGTGGCGACGTCTGCGCTCGGCATGGGATATGACAAGCCGGATCTGGGCTTCTGTATTCATGTCGGGTCACCGGGCTCTCCTGTCGCGTACTACCAGCAGGTTGGGCGAGCAGGCCGGGCCATCGACCGTGCCGACGCCGTGCTCCTGCCATCCGAGTCCGATGAACGGCTGTGGAAGTTCTTCGCCACCGCCTCGATACCGGACCCGAAACAGATGGAGTCCGTGCTCGCAGTCCTGGTCGATCGAGGAGCGCCGATGAGCGTCACCGAGATCGAGTCGGCGACCGGCGTCCGCAGGGGCCGGGTGGAGTCCTTGGTCAAGATCGCCGCCGTGGATGGTGCCGTCGAGCGGGTGTCGGCTGGGTGGCAGGCGACAGGAGTGCTGTACACCTACGACGCTGAAAAGTGGGATGGGATCCGAGCTGCCCGAGAGGTCGAGGAGGACCTCATGCGGTCCTATGCCGGCGGGCGCGGCTGCCTGATGGAGTTTCTGCAGCGTGCCCTCGACGACCCAGATCCTGGGCCGTGCGGGCGGTGCTCGGTGTGCACCGGAGTGCTTCCGGCCCAAGGACGCGACATCGACTTCGACGCAGTGCGAGCGGCCCGGGTCTATCTGCGGGGAGCCGATGTCGTGATCGAGCCCCGCAAGCTCTGGCCCAAAGGGATCGAGGGCGGACCCAGCGGGCGCATCGCCGGGGCGCTGGCCGGACGGGCCCTGCTGTATGCAGATGCACCTGAGTGGAACGAGGCCGCGCGCGAGGTGGCGGGACCAGATGGGGTCCTCGACGACGACGTCATCGATGGACTGGTCGCCGTCCTGGGGAGGTGGCGGACACAGTGGGCGCAGCGCCCGGTGGCAGTAGTGCCTATGCCGTCACGCCGGCATCCTGGAATGGTGGCCGACCTGGCTCAGCGGATTGCGACGGTGGGCAAGCTCCCTTTGGTCGATGCACTGGTGGCCGCAGGGCCGCCGCCGCCTCAGGATGTCGCTTCGCTCCCTCGGGTCCGAGCACTGCTCGATGGGTTGCGCCTACGTGACGACGTCGTTCTACCTGGCGGAGGGCCGGTCCTGCTGGTCGACGACGCGTATCGGACCGGCTGGACCATGACCGTGGCCGCTTCGTTACTTCGACGGGCCGGAGCCGAGGATGTGCTGCCACTGGTGGTCCATCGGCTGCCGTGAACCGGGTCTAGCCAAGACCCCCGGTTCGTCCCGGTGTCTGGGAAGCGACGCCGTATGCGGCTGCCCCCGAGAACGAGCTGAAGGCCATCTTCGCTCCACGCCCCACGCCCTGGCCGGTCAACCATCCGCTGCGTTCGACGATGGTGCGGTCGGCTGTAGTGAACACGAGGAAGACACTGCCGTTGGGGGCAACGTTGCCGCTCACCCAGAACTTGTCCGTTCCGGTACTGGCCCCGAAGAAGGTGCCGTTGCTGAAGCAGGTGATCTTGAAGGGTTCAGCCTTCCCACCCTCGAACAGCGAGTCGCGCTCGGTCCAGTTGGTACCGGCCAGCCACGCGTACTGCGGCGAGTCCAGCGGGTTGGCGGACTGGCTCATGTTCGTCATGTTGCCGATCGTCGTGTAGCCATCGGCCGACCCGAGAACTGCTTGGCCGGGGAGCAGCTTGGTCATGTTGGCCCACTGCACGATGTAGGGAGTTCCGCCATGGTTCAGCGACAGATCGGTCTGCATCGTCATCCGCCACTGACCGCCGATGAAGATCATGTGGCCGCTGGCATAGCTGACCCCGTACTTCGACGAATCCGGGGTGATTGTCATCGAGATGGCCCCAGCCGGAGAGATGGAGCCGGACATGACCGCGGCCGGCAATGCAACGGGAGGGGTCCACGACCCGTTCACGTACTCCTGCGTGTAGGACTGAGTGTTTCCTGTGTAGGTGCCGTTATGGATGGTGAAGACGTAGTAGTTCTCGAACGCCACCAGGATCCGCTGCGAGCTGTCCGCTCCGACCTCATAGGACTCGAGGTTGGCTGCCGGGACGTCCCACTCGCCGGCCACGATGCTGTCCCATTTCGACGACGAACCACCCTGGCTGCTGTGGGCAGTAGCGGGGGAGTGGTGAGCGCCCGAACCCGAGGAGTGCGGCGTCACGGCAGCGGCGGCCCCGGCAGTGGTGCCACCGATGAAGAGTGCAGCCACGGTGAGGCCGAGGCCCGCACCGAACCATCGCACCTTGTTCGGCGAAGAAGGATTGGCCCGTCGGGCGTCCGTGCGGTTCATCGTGTTCTCCGATCTGCGCCGTGCGGATACCCACCAAGTCACTCAAAGGGTCCGACGGTATGGGCGCATGACGCTCATGCACTTGTTGCATGCTTAACATGATTGATGCGAATTTCTAGTTGCACGACAGGTGCAACGTCTGTTGTCGGCAAACGAACCGGCGGCGGGGCTCCGGTGAGTTGAGTGGCTGAGCTTCAGGGTGAGGTGGGCGGTGGCGCTCGATTCGGGCCACCCGCCCGACCGCGACTAGTCTCTGCGAGGGTCAACTGGAGCAGTTGTTCGCAACGTGCTCGCAGATGGCCCCGAAGGTTCGGAGCACCGTTCGCAGAATGTGGCTCTGACCAGGGACGGGCTGTGGCGCAGCTTGGTTAGCGCGCTTGACTGGGGGTCAAGAGGTCCCGGGTTCGAATCCCGGCAGCCCGACGGAAGAAGGCCCAGGTCAACGACCTGGGCCTTCGTTCTGCCCCGACCGCCGAAGGGGCCTTAGTCAACTATCAGTCATCTGTCCTCCGAGAAGCGCATCGAACATTGCGGCAACCCCTCCTGGGCCATACCTGGCGTCACATGCTGGTAGATCCCCAACGTGATCGAGATGTCGGAGTGGCCGAGCATTCCGGAGCCCCGATCATCAACATCCCCTGTGACTAAAGGGCAGGGGAGGGGAGGGGATGGTTGCCCACGAGATCGATGGAAGCCCAACACCTCCAACATGGGAATCGCTACACGAGGAGATCTCGATCACGACGATGAGGCTCGAGGGTAACGCCGCCGAGCAGATGGCCCTCTTGCCGCGGTTCGGTTCGGGCAGGGTCGGACTGGTGGCAATCGCCCAGTAGATCTCCGACCTCTGGGACAGCCCCTGACGTTTCGCAACCTCGACCTACGCTGGCAAAGAACTGGACATCCGCTCCGAGGGGTGGGGACTTTGGTGGCCACCAGCGGGGGCTACAAAATGGCCACGGACAGCGGCTGCAGTTTGCCGGGCATCGATGCCGACAGACCAACCGAACGAATCGATCTGTCTCAAAAAGGTTGGCGCCCACCGGACCTGGGTGATCGATGCAGAGCCAGGCGCATGACATGGGACAACACGTGGCCGCCTGCAGGGATGTTCCGATTGACGTTCTCTGCGCTCTCCCCATCTCCGGTGAGGAGAGCGAAGTGGTGGTGGCTGCGACACGACATGCCCTTTCCGCCCACGGGCACAGCGAAACCGTCGAGGTGACGACCTGGATCCGTCAGAACCTGAAGGACGAGATCACGGTCTGAACGCAGATCAGAGCCCCGAGCGATGGTCGGGTCCGGAGTTCATGACGCCGAACGCACCGGCTCCTCATTTGGCCCTTCTCCTCGCATCGCGTTGCGCCGGGCCAGGACCGAGTTGAGCAGCCCTGACTCCTCGAGTTCGTCGAACGCACTGGCCCTGGCTTGGTGATTGATAAGCACCACGATCTTGCGGGTGCCTCGTTCTGGTCCGGCTACCGAGGCGCCGAAGGAGTCGTACTCTTCGCCGAGTTCGGCCGCCAACGAGCGACCGGCCGACAGTTGGAAGCTGGTGATTCCGCCCTCATCCCAGGGCCCTACGGAGCCATGCTCGAGGGTGACGGACGACTTGGCCGGGAGGCCCATCAGGCTTCTGACCTCATCGATGTCGCGGTCGGCCATGGACATCCAGTCAACAGCCAATAGGTCCTGACCGCCGAAGTTGGCGGCCACGATGGCGCCCCGGTACATGGCGTCGGCCAGGCGGATCCCGATCTTGCGGGAGTTGCGCGTGAGGTCGAGGCGCTCACGGCCGAAGACGTCATTAGCACCGATGACCCCCGACTGGAAGAGGCTGATCGACATGGCCAAGAGAGCGAAGCCAGCGGGGTCGTCGTTGGCTCTGGAGATGAGGCCGAAGACCTCGACCTCGGACTCGACGGTTGTTCCGTACTCGGCCAGCACGTGGATCCAGTCGTGTTGGGCCAGATAGGGGGAGGCGCTACCCGGAGTGCCGGGGAACCGGTAGCCGCGCGAGCGGTAGAACTCCCAGACCTTGTGGCCCAGGGTGGAAGGCGGTAGATCACCCAGGGACTCCCATCGGGCAGCCAGGACGGGGTCGATGACGGCATCGGTGGTCGCCTCGACGCCGGCCGAGGCTGCCGGTGTGGGCACGGCAGGTTTCGGGGAAGGGCTCGAGCGATTACCGCCAGAAGCAAGGTCATCTCCGACGGAATAGCCGGCTCGGGCCGAGTCCATGTCGACCAGGACGCGAGCGGCTCTACATTGATCGCGAGCGATCTGGATCATGCCGACGTCGACCGACAGCTCTCGGGCGTAGTCGCCGATCCGGTCGATGACCTCGTAGGGCACGGGGTCGAGCACGAAGGCGCACAACAGCATGAGCTCGACCATCCGGATCCGGAAGCCCTCGTCGCGATAGCGCATGGCCTCGGCGAACTCCTCTGGGCCCATCGGGTCGAGGTAGTCAGGATTCAGATGGATCCCGGTCATGGACGGTATATGGGCGGCATAGATGTGGTACTGCAGGTCGGTCAGGCCGTCCGGCCCGCGCCCTGCGGTCACGCAGGCCCGAGCCGTGATCATGACCTCGTCCTTGTCCGGGGGGGAAGCAGTTCGCCTTCTGGGGGCAGCGGTACTGGCATGGCGGAAGGCTACCGTCGCCATGGTGCGATCACATGACAGACATGTCACGTGTCCCGTCGACGGATCGAATCACCGGAAAACGAACACCGAGGGTAACGGGCACTCGTGAATATCCGGCCGATTTGTGTCGGCTCGTGTGGCGAGAATCACACCAGGATCGACATTGGAGGCTCTTCGCGTTGAGGCGTGGGTCGACGTTTGTGATCGTCCGGTAGATGCTTTCCACTGTGCCTCGAGGACCTGGGGTGGTTGACACTCCCCGGACCCGGCTCAGGTGCCTCGGCGACAGTGGCTCCGGTACCTGCTTGACGCTCTGGATCGACCGAGCCGTAGCCGACGCATCTAGCGCACCGCCTCCGGGGGACTGCCTTCCAGGTTGCGAGCGGACACCGTGAGGTGGCACCGCTATCTGCCGTGAGTCGGCGGCTTCGTGTGATTTGATCTCCCGAACACAGACAGTTTGTTGTGCGCCTACAGGATGTGGAAGGAGATGCCATCTGCCGTGGCCGAGTCACGGAGGTTGGGCCCCACGTCATGT
>CAININ010000433.1 GCA_903849265.1 uncultured Acidimicrobiaceae bacterium | reverse complement strand
CCCCACACCAGCAGCACGGTGAAGTTCTGCGGATCGAGCTGCGAGTAGAGCGGAGCCAGCAGCACCCCCGCCAGTCCCGCCATCATGGACGACAGGATCCAGGCGAAGGCGCTCACCCGGCCGGCGTTCACCCCGGCCAGTTCGGTCATCCTCGGACTCTCTACGACGGCCCGCATCTCGAGGCCGACCGGAGTGAACTGGAACAGCCCCACCAGTGCACCGACCACGACCACCGTGCTGACAGTGATCGAGAGCTCGAGTCCGCTGATCGGTACCGAGCCCAGATGGAAGTAAACGCGTTGGGCGTTGGTGAACAGCGCGGGCGGAGGGATCACCGGCACCGACCCGGCGATCATGATCGCCACCTGAGGCAACGCCACCAACAAGCCGAGCGACGGAACCAACTTGACCAGTGGCGAAGCGGTCCGGATGCGACGGAACAGCAGCCGGTCCAGCAGGATGCCCAAGATCGGCCCGATGACAGCCACGGCGATGACAGCAGACGCCCATCGGGGCCAACCGTCGTCGACCAGGGAGACGTAGGTGAGCGCCGACACGAAGGCCTGGGCCCCGAAGGCCAGATTGAACACACCAGAGGCCTTGTACGTCAGCACCAAGCCCACGGCCATCAGGGCGAAGACGCACCCGAAGGGCACACCAGGAGCGGCGTAGGCCAGGAACTGGGTCATCGGCCCGGGACCCCCGGCAGCCGGGGAATCGTGGTCACCGGCACTTCGACGGAAGCTGGCGAGGACGTCCCGCCCGAGCGCGACTTCTGGTTGAAGCACAGGTAGACCGAGTCCGCGGTGCCGAGCACCGGTACGAAGCGGGCACCGTGCACCTGGACGAAGGCGGTGCAGCTGCTGCCGTCGACCTTGACGTGGGCGATGGTCCAGTCGACCGGCGGGATGGCGCCGTCTGCGTTGTATGCGGTGAGTCGGTTGATGGCGTTCACCAGACGGGTCCGGGTCACGTCGGCCCCGACTGCTCGCAAGCCCTTGGTGAACAGGTCGGCGCTGACCCAGCCGGCGAGGGCTGCGCTGCTGACCGGCGTAGTCGGGGCGTAGCGCGTCATCGCCCGATTGAAGGCATCGGTGCCGGGATAGACCCGGGGATCGGTGGCCGACACCTCGAACGGGGTCATCTGGGCCAGGTAGTAGATCCCAGCCATCGCCGTCCGGTTGTCGTGGAGCGTCTGGGCGTTGTATCCGTCGAACCAGTACTGGACCGTCGACCCCATGCCGTGCTGCTGCAGGGTCTGGGACAGCTTGATGTTCCCGGTGGCGTCCATGCAGGAAACGACGAAGTCGACGTGGTTCTGCTGCAGCCGGGTCACGTCGGCGTCGAGCGATGCAGCACCGAACGGGACCGAGAGATCGATGACCGGGGTCGGGACGTGGAACTGGGCGAGCGCCCGGATGACGCTCACGCAACCTCCCGACGACTGGGCCACGTTGTAGGCCACCACAGCAGCCCGGTGCGCATGCGTCTGCTGCAGCAGATAGGCGACCTGGGGCTGGGGAAGCGTGGCGTCGACGAAGGATCCGCCCGCTCCGAACATGGTGGGTCCGGCCCACTGCTCGTTGGTGTTCTCTTGGAGGCCGAACACGGGCACTCCGGCGGACCGAAGGACGGAGGACCCCGTGAAGAACGGCGTCCCCACTCCGACTACGGCGAACACCTTGGATGCAACGAGGCGCTGGGCGGCCGCTATGTCACCCGACGGAGAGGTGCCGTCGTCGATGAGCGGGCTGTAGTCAATGGTGCGCCCGTGGACCCCGCCGGCGGCGTTCAGCGCGTCGAAGTAGACCTGAGCCCCGGTCACCACGGGGGCGAAGCTCGGCGCCACGAACCCGCTGAGCGATCCCATCCCGCCCACGCGGATCGACGTGGCGGACACTCCGTCGGCATCACCGGCGTGGGATACGGAGAGCACGCTGACGTTGGCGCAGCCGCCAAGGAGCACAGCACCGGACAGCGCGACGGCAGCGATCAGGCCCACCGGAAGCACCCGTTCGGCCGCGTTCCGCACTGATCGCCTTCGGCTGCCCCAGATGGGAGGGCCGGTTCGCCGCCTGGCCTGTCGGTCCACAGTCCTCCCCTGGTCCACCAGGTTTGCGGACAGGGGCTCCCTGTGACGGGAGCCCGAGGACACAGCGGCGGGCCGATTCCGACTGTATCGGTCAGGCCCCAGGACCGGAGGGACACCCGAAGGCCGGATCGCGCCTGCCGGCCCGACCAGGAGCCAGAGGCTCAGCCCCGGGCAGGCACCTTGGCCGTCGCTTCGCCGACGACCTTCTCTTCGCCGGCGGCGTTGACGAGGCGTACATCGAGGTCGATCAAGTGAGTGGCGTCTTCGGTGCGCGTGCCCGTCACCACGATGACCGAGTGGAGCTCCTCGTCCGGCCAGGTCTGGCGGGCGAAGCGAACAGTGAACCGCGTGACGTTGCCAACTCCGACGTAGTCGGTGATGGCCGTGCCGAGCAGTCCCATGGAGAACATCCCGTGGCCGAACACGCTGGGCTGTCCTGCCGCCGTGGCCTTGACCTCGTCGTGGTGCATCGGGTTGAAGTCGCCCGACGCTCCGGCGTAGGCGACCAGGTCGGTGCGCGTCAGCGTGTGCGTCAGCACCGGGGCCTCGTCACCCTCGGCGACGTCCTCGAAGTACAGCACCCCGTCAGCCATGTTCTGCTCCTCCAACGTCCGGACCGTTGCCGGCCTCATCTCGACGACTCCCGGAGCCGAGCGGCTCCGTTCCCTTGCCGTGCGGCCACCATGCGGCACACCGGTCCTGGTCCGACAGTCTCGCGCTCCTCGAGCCAGACCATGTGCGGCACCGCTGAGTGCGAGCCGCCCGACCCGGCCGGCACTGCACGGCCCGGGCGGCAGTCGTCCGGTCGACGTCGGAGTACCGGTCGGTCACCGTCCCGGCTCCGGGTCCCGGGGCAGACCGAGGAGTCGCTCGCCGATCACGTTTCGCTGGACCTCGCTGGTCCCCCCGGCGATGGTCATGCACTTGGACTGCAGCACGCCGTAGGCGGACGCAGCGGCATCCCCCTGCATGAGGGCGCCGTCCGGGCCGCAGATGTCGAGTCCGAACTCGTGCACCCGCTGGTCGAATTCGGCGCCGAGCAGCTTGCGCACGCTCGACTCGGAGCCGGGCTGCAGTCCCCCGACCGATCGCAACGTCGCCCGCATCCCGAGCTGCGCCAGGGACTGCGCCTCGGCCAAGAGGTAGCCCAGCCGGTCGAGCGTCACCGGGTCCTGCAGGGCGGAATCGGCCGCCACACGGTGCAGCACGCCCTCGAGGGCCCCGCCGAAGGCCGAGTCCGACGACAGCGATACCCGCTCGTTGGCCAGCGTCGTGCGGGCCAGCTTCCATCCGCCATCGACCTCTCCGACCACGCACTCGTCGGGCACGAAGCAGTCGTCGAAGAAGACCTCGTTGAACAAGGCATCGCCGGTGATCTCGCGCAGTGGCCGGATGTCGATACCTGCCGATTTCATGTCGACCAGGAAGTAGGTGATACCCCGGTGCTTCGGCACATCCGGGTTGGTGCGAGCCAGGCAGATTCCCCAGTGGGCGCGTTGGGCGACCGATGTCCAGACCTTCTGGCCGGTCAGCGACCATCCCCCGTCCACCCGGGTGGCCCGGGTCGAAAGCGCGGCCAGGTCCGAACCGGCACCGGGCTCACTGAAGAGCTGGCACCAGATGTACTCGCCCCGCAGCGTCGGGCCCACCCAGCGCTCGGTCTGCTCGGCCGTGCCGTGGGCCATGATCGTCGGCAGCGCCCACGCAGCCACGGCCAGATTGGGGCGCTTCAGATCGGCCTCGGCGCAGACCTGGTCGATCACCAGCTGCTCGACAGCGCCGGCGTCGCGGCCCCACGGCGCCGGCCAGTGCGGGGCCAGAAGCCCCTCGTCGGCCAAGGCTCGGTGACGGACAGCGGGATCCTCGATGGCGGCGATGCGGGCCACCACTGCGCCCAGGTCGGCACGCATCGCCTCGGCCTCGGGAGGGAGATCGACGGTGAGTCGCCGACGCCATCCGGCCAGGGCGAGTCGGGCGGACTCGGCCCGCAGCGGTGCAGTTCCGCCGACCAGCTGGCGCAGCGTGGTGGCCCGACGCAGATGCACGTGCGCATCGTGCTCCCAGGTGAATCCCATGCCACCCAGGACTTGGATGGCGCCCTTGGCCGCCTCGACATATCCGTCGAGGGCCAGGGCTGCAGCGAGCTGCACGGCGAGGCTCCCCTGGTCGGTCTCGTCTCCAGAGGTGGCACCGAACTCCGCACCGAGCACCAATGCTGCATCCCACGTCGCAGCCACAGCCTGCTCGACCGAGACGAGCATGTTGGCCAGACGGTGCTTGATCCCCTGGAACTGTCCGATGGGGCGGCCGAACTGCTCACGGGTGCGGGCGTGCTCGGCGGCCGAATCGAGGCACCAGCGGGCCCCACCGACCGCCTCGGCCGAGAGCACCACCAGCGCAAGATCACGGACCATGCCGGTCGTGGCACCGTCGAGCACCCGCTCGGCTGGCACCCGGGCACCGTCGAACACCCAGGTCGCACATGGCCGGGTCAGGTCGAAGGAGGGCAGGGCGATCACATCGGCGGCGTCCGCTCGCTCGAGCAGCACCCAGACCGTCTCGCCGGCGGGATCGCCACCGACAACAGCGGCGGCCAAGCCGTGGGTGACGATCGATCCGTGCAGCAGCGGGCGAAGCGAACCGGATACGACGATCGATCCGTCCGCGTCACGGACGCCGGTCAAGCCGGACGCAGCCATCGGTGATCCGTCGGGCGCCGCGATCGGGATCGACAGCGTGGCGCTCAGTGAGCCGTCGGCCAGGCCGGGGAGCACCCCCTTGGCCAACGAACCAGACCCGGCGGCGGCCACGATGCCGGCCACGATGGCCGTGGTGTCCCACGGACCCACGGCAGCGGCCCGTCCGAGCTCCTCGGCCACGACGGCGAGCTCGACCAGCCCAGCACCTTGGCCACCGAACTCCTCAGCCAGGTGGATGGCGAGCAATCCCTGACCAGCAAGGTCCGCCCAGTAGCCGGGGACGGCGTCGGTGTCGGCCTCGAGCGCGGCCCGCATGGCTCCGGCCACATCTCGGGCCTCGGCCCAGCCCTGAACTGCGGTGCGCAGCTCTTCGTGCTCGTCCTGGATACCGATCGCCATGGAATCAGGCCCCGAAGAGGTGGAGAAGGTGATCGATCGAGAACACGGCCCACGAGTGGGTGCCAAAGGCGACCAAAGCAGCCAGGACCATCATGAGGTTCTGCCCCTGTTCGGCCCAGTCGTGGATCATCAGCACGAGATACAGCAGGTTCAACAAGATGCCGCAGATCAGAGCGATCGGCGTCAGGAACCCGAGCACCAGGCCGAGGCCGAGCGCCAGCTCGGCGAAGACGACGATGTAGGCCATCGGGATCGGGTGCGGCCGGACGACCTTGTCGAAGCCGGTCTTGACGAACCCCCACTTGTGCTTTTCGGCGACCGAGCCGCCCCACTCGATGCCCGAGCCGCGCTTCAACCAGCCGCCGAGGTCCTTGTGGGCGAAGCTCTTGATCCACCAGAGGCCGAGGCCGATCCGGAGCACCGCCATCCAGGCCGCGTACTGTGAGGCGGTCAACAGGTCAGAGGTCGTCGCGGTGATGTGCACGGCTTGTTTCTAGCATCTCAGCACGCAGAAACAGAACCCGTTCTATCTCCTGCAACCGCCTGCTCTATCTCCTGCAACCGCCTGCAGGCCGTGCTGCTACCAGCCCCCGCTACCAGCCCCGGAAGACGGGAGGGCGGCGCTCGGCGAAGGCGGTGAGGCCCTCCCTGCAGTCTGCGGTCCCGGTGACCATCTCTTGAGCGACGGCCTCGTCCCACAGCGCGGTGGCTCGGTCAGTGTCCAGAGCCCGGTTGGTCAGGTACTTGGCGACGCCGATCGCCTTGGTCGGTGCTGCGGCCAGGCGGGCAGCCCAGACCCCGACCTCATCCATCAGTTCGGTTCGAGGCACGACCTTGTTGACGAGCCCGAGACGCTCAGCCTCACGGGCCGGGACATCGTCTCCGAAGAAGAAGAGCTCTTTCGCCTTTTGGGGACCGATCAGCCGGGCCAGCAGGTAGGCGCCTCCGGCATCGGGTGCGATCCCCCGTCGGATGAACACTTCGATGAACTTCGCCTCCTCGGCGGCCAGGACCAGGTCACAGGCGAGGGCCAGGTGCATGCCGCCGCCTGCG
This sequence comes from uncultured Acidimicrobiaceae bacterium, assembly GCA_903849265.1. Classification (GTDB taxonomy): domain Bacteria; phylum Actinomycetota; class Acidimicrobiia; order Acidimicrobiales; family RAAP-2; genus Bog-756. Next base: position 2,712 of record CAININ010000433.1, on the reverse strand, counting down.
GCTGTGGCGTTGACTGCCGCGATCACCGGCTTCTCACAGTCGAGCACCGCGCTCACCAGGCGCTGCCACCCGGTGCGGATGAGCCGAGCGGCGTCCCCCATGGCGCGCTCGGGCGCACCCTCGGGCCGCGGCAGGGCCGGGCCGGACGAGCGAAGGTCGGCTCCGGTGCAGAATCCCTTTTCGCCGGCACCGGTGAGCACAACGGCTCGCACGGCGAGATCGGCCGAGGCCTCCTCGAGCCACACGATGACCTGGTCCCGCATGGCCGCAGTAATGGCGTTGCCTGCTTCGGGCCGGTTCAGGGTGATCCAAGCCACGCCGTCCTCGATACGGCGAAGGACGGCATCCTCGGGGGCTCCCCCGCTTGCGTCGGCGGCCATCAGACGCGGTGGATGATGTTCATGCGCGAGGTGCACACCGGCTCGCCCGTAGTGGTGTCGGTCCATGCCGTCTCGACGACGACGAAGGTCATGGTCTTGCCCTTCGACTCCTTCTGGTAGGCGTCGACCACCAGGCCCTTGCCCTCGAGGACGTCTCCAGCGAAGACGGGCCGGTGGTAGAGGAACTCCTGCTCACCATGGAGGATGATGCCGCCCTTGGCCATCAGCGGCCCGAGGACCGCTCCCATCGGGTTGCCGGTCGGTGCGTCAGCGGGCTGAAGTTCGGGATAGGCCCCGAAGTTGCCCATCACGAAGGGGTACGTCGGTGGCGCCGGGATTCCCGGGAGTCCGGCATCGGCGGCGGCCCGAGGGTCGCGGTACTCCGGTGCGTCGTCCTTGACCGCACCAGCGAACAGGGCCAGTTGGCCCCGCTCCACCGTCACCACCGTCGATGCGGTCGGTGTTCCGATGATGGTGCTGAGGATATCGTCGGCCATCTGGGGCTCCCCCTTGTTTCGTCAGTCGTCGATCGTCTTGAAGCGGTACAGCACTCGCGGTGCGCACCGGGTGGGCGCTAGGGTGCCCGCTGCGCACGCTACCGCGCAAGCCCGGGTCCCGGCCCGGACACCACAGAGTGAGAACGGAGCCCTTTCCATGGCTGTCATCCCCTCCTTCGAGACCCTCGGCTACGAAGAATCCGACGGTGTCGCCTGGGTCACCCTCGACCGGCCCGAGGTCTACAACGCCTTCAACGCCGTGATGCAGCGAGAGCTGCGCACCCTGTGGCGGGCGCTGCGCCGCCACGACGATGTGCGGGTGGTCGTCCTGACCGGTGCCGGGGACAAAGCGTTCTGCACCGGCATCGACCGCAACGAGGCGCTCGGCGATGCCACCGGCGATGCCACGGTTGGCGAAGATGGCGAGGCCGTCCATGTCGGGGCCGGGTCGACGCCCTTCATGTTCGACGACCCAGGCGAAGACCTCGGGCCGAAGACCTGCGACCTGTGGAAGCCGGTCATCGGCGCCGTCAACGGGATGGCCTGCGGAGGTGCGTTCTACCTGTTGGGCGAGGTCGACTTCATCATCGCCACCGAGCAGGCCACGTTCTTCGACCCGCACGTCACCTACGGGATGGCCGCGGCATTCGAGCCGCTGCAGATGAGTGGGAGCATGCCGTTCGGTGAGCTGGCCCGGCTCACACTGCTCGGGGCATCGGAGCGTATGAGCGCCCAGCGGGCCCACCAGATCGGCCTGGTATCCGAGCTGGCCGCCGACGTCGACGACCTGCGGGAGAAGGCCGGCTGGGCCGCACGCGCCATCGCCGACTCCCCGCCGCTGGCCGTCCAGGGGTCCTTGCGGGCGCTTTGGGCCGGTCGGGACATGGGACGAGGCCAGGCGCTGGCCTTGGGATACGCCTTTGTCGGGCTGGGCAACAGCGACGAGGCGCTGGCCCAGGGCCAGGAGCGTTTCGCTTCCGGTGCCCGCCTCGACTGGCGCCTGCGGTAGCCAGTCCGGCTGGCATCAGCCAAGGACGTTCCCTTGGCCGAAACTCAGTTGCTATTTGGTTGCAGAGGGCCTACCCTCATGGCAAGCGGATCCCGGCAGGAGGCGCACGATGTCGTTCTTTCAGGTCATCGAACTCCATACGTCCCGGCCCGATGATGTCGAAGCCCTCGTGAGCGAGTGGCGGAAGGCGTCGTCGGGTCGCAGGACGGCCGTGCGGGGCACCTTCACCTCGGACCGGGACCGTCCGGGGGTGTACGTCCAGATCGTGGAGTTCCCCTCTTACGAGGACGCCCAGGCGAACTCCGGACTGCCGGAGACCGCACGGTTCGCCGAGCAGCTCGGCGCACTCTGCGACGGACCGCCCCGCTTCAGCAACCTCGATGTCCGCTCCGTCGAGGAGATGTAGCCCACTTCTTTGATGAGAGATACCTAACCGACAAGTGAGAGGACGGATCACATGGGACGCAAGGTTGCCGACTGCCGGGACTTTCCGAGCGATAACAACTGCACGCTCGCCATCTCGGGAGAAGAAGACGAGGTGGTGAGCGCGGCAACACAGCACGCGGTCAGCGCCCACGGACACGAGGACACCCAGGACGTGCGGGACTGGCTTCGCCAGAACCTCAAGGACGAAGTTTCGGTCTAGCGGTCTGCGCTAGCGGTCTGCGCTGACCCGATCGGGCGCGCCGCCAAGCCCGCCGGTTCAGTCGCCCAGTTCAGCGCTCCGCACCGACGGCATCGAGTGCGCGGGGCTTCCCTTGGCCTTCCACTCGTCGTAGCGGTCGAGAAAGTCCTGGCCGAATGGGTCTTCGCCGATGAGTGGCAT
>CAININ010000432.1 GCA_903849265.1 uncultured Acidimicrobiaceae bacterium | reverse complement strand
TGGTGCCGAGGGTTCACCACGGCCGACGGGCACCCTCGCTACGTGGTCACGGAGGGAATGGCCGACCTGGCGATGTACCTCACCGACGATGTGGACGTCTGCCAATCGGTCCACGTCGATTCGGTACTCGCCGTCGATGACGGGTGGGAGGCCACCTGGCCGGCGGGCCATGGTGGTATCGGGGGGTCATGGCACGGCGATGCCGTCATCATCACCGCTCCGGTGCCCCAAGCCGCAGCACTGCTGGGTCCCGGCATCACGGTCCCCGACATCGACTACGACGCCACCCTGTCACTGGTAGTGGCCCTCGATGGCCCCTCAGCGGTCCCGGACCCCGGCGGTGTCCAACTGACCGACGACCCGGTCTGGTCGTGGGTGGGGGACAATCAGGCCAAAGGGGTGTCGCTCGTGGGCGCGGTCACCTTGCACACCACGGCCGAGGTGGCGACCGGCCGGTGGGACGAGGAGACAGCCGAGCTGACGTCGTCGCTGCTCAACGATGCAGCGCCGTGGCTGGGCGGGTCCGCCGTCCTGGATGCCCGGCTCCACCGGTGGCGCTATGCGACGCCCGTCGAGCCCGTCGCCGACCGGTTCCTCGAGGTCGCTCGGGGGGCGTACCTTGCCGGCGACGCCTTCGGTGGACCACGGGTGGAAGGCGCGTATCTGTCGGGTCTGGCTGTGGCCGAACGAATCGACTCGACCCGCTGATCGGATCGTCGCGGCCGGTTGACAGGGTCCACCCGGGCTAGGAAGGCACCAGCTCGATGCGGTTGCCGAACGGATCGGCAACGAACCACTGCGGCATGCCAGGGACGTCCTCGACATGTCGCACCGGATGTCCGGCGGCCTCGAGTGCGCCGCACAGCGCGTCGATGCCATCGACGACCAGTGCCGGGTGGGCCTTCTTCGCCGGCCTGAATCCTTCTTCGGCCCCCAAGTGGATCCGGAGTCCGTCTCGTTCGAACCAGCACCCGCCACGGGCGGCCAGCTCGGGCGGTTTGGGCACCTGAGGGATGCCCAGCAGGCCCTGGTAGAAGGCGACGGCCTGCTCCTCGGATCCCGGCGGCATGGCCAGCTGGACATGGTCGATGCGCTCGATGCGGAAGGGCTCGGTCACACCGGGTCCTCGTCTGGCTCGCCGTCCGTCAGGTTGGCGGCAGGGCGGACGTCTCGCCGGAGGGGGTGGTCGACGGGAACCTCGACCAGGTGGATCCGCACCCCGTCGGGGTCCTCGATCCAGGCCTCGACGAGCCCCCAGGGCTCCAGGACAGGTCTACGGACCAGGGCGATACCCCGACCGTCCAACTCGGCTACTGCGGCGTCCATCGATCGGACCTGCAGCCACAGGGCGACCCCTGGGCGCCCGGGTTGCGGCCCGGAACCGACCACCTCGATCAGCCCGCCTCCGGCGAAGAAGACGACCCCGCTATGGTCGCCCTCGCCGAACTCTCGGGCCACTGCGAGGCCGAGGTCGTCACGGTAGAAGGCGAGGGTGCGGTCCAAGTCGACGGGGTGGAGGATTGTCCGGCTGCTCAAGATGTCCACGGTGCGCCTTCCGTTCGAGTGATGGGCCCCTAGTAGGTGGTGTCGGCGTCGATCGCCTGGGTGTGCACTCGAGCGGCCTGCAGTAGATCCTGGCCGGCGGCCAGCACCGACAGGTCGCCCCGCACCCGGATCCGCCCGGCGTTCAGCGCCTGTGCCGCCGAAAGCCGGCCCTGGGCCAGGGCGGCGGCGTCTTCGTACTCGAGGGCGATGGTCACCTCTGCTGCATCTCCCGTGCCGCCTGCCTCCCCCAGCGGGCCGACATCGAGCGCCAGCGTGCCATCCGAGGCACGCAGCACGAGTCGGACGTCTCCATCGGGAGTGCCACGCACCTCTTGGGCGACAGTGAACTTGCCGTCGGCCGCAGCCAATCCGGCGTCAGGGCCCGGCCCGGGCAGGACGACGCCATCAAGTGCGGCGTTGAACGCCTCGGCCCAGTCAGGGGTCAGGAAGCGAGGCAT
>CAININ010000431.1 GCA_903849265.1 uncultured Acidimicrobiaceae bacterium | reverse complement strand
TACATCGCCCCGACGGTCCTGGTCGACGTCGACCCCGCATCACCGATCATGTCCGAGGAGATCTTCGGACCGATCCTCCCTGTGCTCACAGTGTCGTCTGCCCGCGAGGCCATCGACTTCGTCAACGGCCGGGACCACCCGCTGGCCCTCTACGTGTTCGCCGGCGACAAGCACGTGGTGGACGACGTACTGGCTCGGACCACGTCGGGCGGCGTGACGGTGAACGGCACCATGCTCCACTTCACCAACCCCAACCTCCCCTTTGGCGGCATCGGCGAGAGCGGCATGGGCGGTTACCACGGCGTCTCGGGCGTGCGCCTCTTTCAGCACATGAAGCCCGTGCTGACCCGAGGCACGGCGATGGACCCGTCGCTCCCCTACCCGCCCTACAACGACCGCAAGGCCAAGATCTTCCGAAGGATCCTGTAGCAGTTCACCCGCCGCTGCTGGACACGGGCCGAAGTGCCAGAGCGCGCCAGTGAGCGGGCGCCTGCGTCAGTGCCAGCGAAGTCACCGGCTACTGCCGCCGTCCCGGGGGCGATGCTCAGCGATGCGTAGCCGTCCGCTGCAGACGCACCGACCACCGAGGAGACCGTCACGGTGCTCTTCGGCCAGGCCAGCTTGCCGCTCGATGTCTTCCAGTGGATGTCCACCGACCCCCTTCTTTCGATCTGCCCGGATCATGCGTTCCAGGACGAGTGTCCTCGGTGAACCCTCATTAGTACAGACGACTTGCAGCCAGATTGCGTTACGGGTCCGCTGCAGACCAGCCAGCTGCCAGCGGTCGAGCTCGGCTGTGGCGATAGGGTGCGCGCATGCGCGTCATCCACCCCGAACCGTTCGCCGCACGCTGGCGCGGCCGATGGATCTGGCATGAGCGGCCAGCCATCGTGGCCGCCACAGCCACCCGCCCAGTCCTGGCCCAACCGGTCGACACCGTTGCGCTCTTCCGCCGCACCGTCGAGCTCGATGCCGCACCGACCGAGGCTGCATGCCGGCTGTGGGTCGACGGCCGGTACGTGCTGGTCGTGAACGGCACCGAGGTGGCCCGAGGCCCGGTGCGGTCCGACCCACGTCGGGCCCACTACGACCTGGTCGACCTGTCCGGACTGCTGCGTGCCGGCACGAACGTCTTCGCCGTCACCGCGCGCCACTTCGGCGAGTCCACCTCGTGGTGGACGCCGGTGCCGCCCACCTATTCGCTCGGTGCCGGCTGCATGGTCTTCGAAGCGGTGATCGACGGTGCATGGATCGTCAGCGACCGCTCGTGGAGGTGTCAGGCCGGAGCAGCGTGGACGCCGGTTCCGGTCCCTGGCGATGTGGCGTGCCTGCCCATCGAGTCGTTCGACGCCGGCCTGCATCCGATCGGATGGGAGTCCGACGGGTTCGACGACGAGCAGTGGCGACGAGCCGTGGAGATCGCGCCGTTTCATACTGGGGCGACCGGCGACCCCCGGCCACCCAGCGAGCCGTTCGGCATGCTGCGCCGCCCGGTCCGCGTGGCATTTCCGGGAGGTGCCAGCCATCGGGCCGAGCAGACCGACCGCGGCACCGGCCCCGGGGCCGATCGCGTCGTCGACCCGGTCCGTCAGGTGCTGGCCGACGAACTGGTCGGTTCGTCCAACACCGCGACAGCTGGCGATGACCCAGTCACCCGGTCGTCGTTCGACCTCGGACGGATCGCAGCGGGGACAGTGATCCTCGAGGTGGCTGGCGCGAGCGCCGGGACCATCATCGACGTGGCCGCCGCCGAGCACCTCGACGCATCGGGCGCGCTCGCCCCGCTCGGCCAGCACGCCGGCTTCCGCTACGTCTGTCGGGGCGACGCCTCAGAACGGTTCGAGACCTTCGACGTGCTCGGCACCCGGTACCTCAACGCATCGGTGCGCTCGACCAGCGGCCCGGCTCCGTCCATCGAGCTCTCGGTCCAGGACCGCCACCGGCCACGGCCGGCGGGTGCGTCGTTCGCCTGCTCGGATCCGGTCCTCGAACGCATCCACTCCATCGGGTTGCGCACCGTCGACCTGAGTGCGCTCGATGCCTACGTCGACTGCCCGACTCGCGAGCAGCGGGCCTGGACCGGCGATTCCGTCGTCCACCAGATGGTCGACCTCGTGTCCAACCCCGACTGGTCCATGGCTCGATGGCATCCCGAGCTGGCGGCCTCCGCCCGGTCGGACGGCATGCTGGCCATGGCCCCCGCATCGGACTTCTGGGCCGACGACCGGACCTTCGTGCCCGACTGGTCGTTGCACTGGGTGCGGTCCCTCCACAACCTGTACCGCTACACGGGTGACCGCGACCTCGTGTCCGAGCTCCTGCCCGTGGCCGAGCGCACCCTGCGGTGGTTCGAGGCGTACCTGGGTGACGACGGACTGGTCCACGACGTATCCGGTTGGTCCCTCATCGACTGGGCCAGCGTCTACGCGTCCGGCACCTCATCCACCCTCAACGCACTGTGGGCCCGGGCGCTCGAAGACGTGGCGGACATCGCCCAGTGGCTCGGCAATCACGGCACGGCCGCCTGGGCGCTCGACCGCTACGCCGGCGTGCGCCAAGCGTTCGATGCCTTCTACGACCCCGCACGCGCCGTCTACGTCGACCACCTGGTCGACGGGGTGCAGCGGCCCGAGGCCGCCCAGCACGGAGGGGCTGCCGCCTTGGCCGCCGGACTCGTGCCGACAGACCGGATCGACTCTGTGGTGGCCCGGCTCACCGACCGGTCACGGCTCATCCGCCACTCGTGGGTCATGGACTCGGTGACCGTCGACGGCGGCTCTACCGGCTTCATCCACTTGGTGACCGGCTATCCGGAGCCGACGTGGGATGTACAGCACGAGATGGTGGAAGCCGAGCCGTTCTTCCGGTACGTGCTGCATGACGGTCTGGCCCGGGCTGGTCGCGCCGATCTGATCGCTGACCTGTGCCGCGACTGGCGGGTGTTCCTGGATTCTGGTGAGACCACCTGGCCGGAGTGCTGGGTCGGCGGGACCCGCTGCCACGGCTGGTCATCCACTCCGACCCGCGACCTGATCGTGCACACCCTTGGGATCTCCCCGGCCGAGCCCGGGTACGCCGCCGTGCGGGTGCAGCCGGCCCTCGGCGGCCTCGAGTGGGCGCGTGCAACGGTGCCGACCCCTCACGGCCCCATCACCGTCGAGGCCCGAGCCGACGGGACGCTCGAGGTGGACAGCCCTGTTCCGGTGATCACCGGCGACTGACGGTTCGCGAGGGATCGGCGAGCCGGAGGAGGTTGCATCGGTGGCATGATGCGGCTCGGAACGACCACCGGCTACCGCCGGCCCGTCACCGTCAGTTCCCCGGGAGTCCGAGGTCCCTCTCTTCCACCCGGTCGAGCTACAAGGTCACGTTTGCCGTCCTGATGCTCGGGACCATCGCCTACTCGCTCCTGCAGTCGCTCGTCTCGCCTGTGCTGCCCACCATCCAGCACGACATGCACACCACGCAGAACACGGTGACCTGGGTCCTGACCGCATTTCTCCTGTCCGCATCGATCTTCACGCCGATCCTCGGCCGGGTCGGTGACATCGCCGGCAAGGAGCGGATCCAAGTCCGCGGTCATCATCGGGTCGATCGCCTCCACCGGCGCCTATCTCATCCTCGCCTTCGCCCACACCGAGGCGTGGGAGATCTATCTGGCGAGCACCCTGCTCGGCGTCGGCCTCGGGCTCGCCTTTTCGGCCATGTCCAACCTCATCGTCCAGGCCGTTCCGATGCACCAGACCGGCGTGGCCAGCGGCATGAGCGCCAACATCCGGATGATCGGAGGCGCCATCGGCGCCGCTGTCATGTCGAGCATCGTGGCCTCCGAGATCCTCGGCAACGGGTACCCGGCCGAGTCCGACTACACCAAGGGCTTCTGCTTCTTGGCCATCATGACCATGGTGGCCGTGGTGGCCGCCTTGTTCATCCCCAAAGCGCCAGCCGCCGGCGCCGACCCCGACCTCCACCATCACCTCGAGCACGCCGAGCTGGCGATGGTTCCGGGGGGATCGATCGCCGAGTACTGACCTGCGGCTCGGGCGCGAGCGGGCCACGACTCGGGACGAACGGCCCTAGGGCAGGCACGTCGATGCCCGTACGATCGGACCGAGAACCCCGGCAGCGGCCGCGGGCGCTCAGGAGACGACCGGAGAGCAGCCATGACCGACAGCGACGCAGATGGAACAGACACCTACGAGCAGGGCGATGATGCCATGGACGAGTCGTCGAGGCTCGACCCGGACTTCATGGAGGTGCTCGAGATCGACCCCTCGCTCGATCCGAACTTCCAGGTCGATGAGCGCGAGCTCGAAGAGGCAGGCGCCGTATTGGACGACCCGGAGGAGATGGTCGTCCTCGACGGCCTGATGGACGACCCGGACGGACTCGGCGGACCGTCCCCCCATGAGCGCGAGCGCATCGAGGACGCCCAGGGCTGGGACTTGGACGCCCCGTTGACCCATGCACCTGTCGATGACACCGGCGAGGGCCTGACCGAGACCTAGATTCGACTGTCGACCCGGCCGCCGTGCCCCCACGGGTCGGCCTGACCTAGGTGCGTTCCCGGTAGGGCGCCGCTCCCCGATACCATCCGTCCGTCGGAGGAGCCGCCCGCCGACCCGACCCTGGGACCACACCCGGGTGGAGTCGCTACGGGACAGAGGGGACGGACACCGGTGACCGAGCTGCTGAGCGTGGTGGTTCCTACCCATAACCGCCCTGACCGCGTCACCCACGCTGTCCGGTCGGTGCTGGACCAGGAATACCCCGCCCTCGAGGTGGTCATCGTCGACGATGGGTCCCAGCCGGATACCGCCGATGTGCTCGACAAGTTGGCGGCCTCGGACTCGCGGGTGGTGGTGCTCCGGCACGATGAGGCCCTCGGGGCATCGGCCGCTCGCAACACCGGGCTCGACGCGGCCAACGGTGAGCTCATCGGCTTCTGCGACGACGACGACGAGTGGCTGCCCGGCACGGGTGCACGTGCGGTTGCCGCGCTCGGCCCATCGGGCGGCATCGTCTACGGCTATCACCAGGTCCTCATCGAGGCCACCGGCCGGCTCGTGACCTTCCGGCCCCCTCCATCCCCGACCCCAGGCCTGTTGCGGTGGCTCGACGTGTCCCCCAGCATCTTCGGCGTCGTCCGGCGGGCCAATGTGGGCGATGCGCTCCGGTTCGACACGGGCCTCACCACCTCCGAGGATTGGGACCTCCGGCTGCGGTGCGCCGATGTCGCGCCCATGACCCTGGTGCCAGCACCCCTCTACCGCTACATCCAGCACACAGGGACACGGTTGACCACTGATTCGTCAGCCCATGCCCAGGGGCACCACGGGTTCCTCGACAAGCACCGCTCGAGCATGACCGCAGCGTGCATCGCCCACCACGAGCTGGCCTACGCCCTGGCCCGAAGAGATCGGGCGGCACTCGGTCACCAGCTGGCGCTGCTGCCCCGACACCCCGGCAACATCGCGTCGGCCGCGCTGCTGGCCGGCGAGATGGTGACCAGCCGGGTGGGCCGGGGACGCGAAGACCCAGGTCTGTCCCGGCGGTTCGCCGCACGAGCCCTGCGCAGGGCCACACGCGACACCCGCTAGCTCAGGCAGTGGCGACCGGACCGGCCTCGACACACGTCGTGCCGGTGTATATGGACGGCATACAGCGGTTGCAGTGGATGCACTTCCCGTCATCTCGCTCGCCCCGCTCCCACCGGGCCACCAGGTCCGGCTCGCGCAGGAGCGCACGAGCCATGGCCACGAAGAAGAACCCCTCGCCCAGCGCGGACTCCACCGTGTCGATCCGGTTCACCCCGCCGAGCAGGATCAGCGGCAGGTCCAACATCTCCAAGAACTGACGGGCCTGGGCCCGGAAGTAGGCCTCTTCGAAGGGGTACTCCTTCATGAATCGCTTCCCCACCACTCGGAACCCGAGCCGGATCGGCTGGGGCAACGTGGCGGCGAACTCGGCCCGTGGCGCGTCCCCTCGGAACAGGTACATCGGGTTGGACAGCGAGCTCCCCCCGGTCAGCTCCAACGCGTCGAGGTGCCCGTCTTGTTCGAGCATGCGAGCCACGTCGATGCTCTCGGGCACATCGAACCCGCCCGGCACCCCGTCGGCCATGTTGAGCTTGGCCGTCACCGCGACCGCCGCTCCGGCGCCGTCGCGCACCGCCGCCACCACCTGGCGGGGGAACCGGGCCCGGTTCTCGAGAGAGCCGCCCCACTCGTCGGATCGGCGGTTGAGCTTTGGACTGAGGAACGAGCTCAGCAGGTAGTTGTGGCCGAGGTGGATTTCGATGCAGTCGAACCCGGCCGCCACGGCCCGTGCCGCGGCAGCCCGGTAGTCATCGGTGATGCGGCCGATGTCCGTCGGCGTCACCGAATGGGTGAGCGCGCCCGACGCGCCGAACCGCCTCGTCGGTGACAGCGACGGCACGCCGTTCGACTTGGAGTTGGCGACCGGGCCGGCGTGGCCGATCTGTGCCGAGGCCAGGGCACCGGCCCGATGGACCGTGTCAGTGAGCCTTCGGAGCCCAGCAACCGTCCCGTCGTCGAGCAGCACGCAGTGCCGGTCGGTGCGGCCCTCAGGCGATACCGCCAGATAGGCGACCGTAGTCATGGCCGCTCCGCCCGCGGCCACCCGCTCATGAAAGGCAATCAGGTCGTCGGTCACCACGCCGCGAGGGGATGCCCCCTCGAACGTGGCCGACTTGATGATGCGGTTCTTCAGGGTGAGCGGACCGAGCCGGGCCGGGCCGAAGACCGGTGGTGTGGCACTGCCCGGGTCGGTCGCCATCCCCTCAGCCCTTCTCCAGGAGTCCGGAGTCGCGCACGGCCGCTAGGACGGCCTCGGCCAGCGACGGATGGCACACGATCAGGTCGGGCAGCCACGGGTCGGGTTGGGCATAGCGGAGCGGGGATCCGTCGATGCGGCAGGCGTGGAGACCGGCAGCCAACGCCACAGCCACCGGAGCGCACGAGTCCCACTCGTACTGTCCGCCGGCGTGCACATAAACCTCAGCTTCGCCCCGCACCACGGCCGAGATCTTCGCCCCGGCCGACCCCATGGGTACGATCTCGGCCCCTAGGCGTTCGGCTACGAACGGCACGAACTCCGGCGGGCGGGTACGGCTCACCACCATGCGGGGGGTCGCCGGGGGTGCAGGCAGTGGGGGCGGGGTGCCGGTGCAGAGAACCAGGTCGAGCCCGGGCAGGGCCACTGCACCGACCGCCGCGTCACCGTTGACGGACAGCGCGACATGGACCGCCCAGTCGGACCGCCGCTCGGAGTACTCACGGGTCCCGTCCAGCGGGTCAATGATCCAGACCCGGCCGGCATCGGTGACCAGGGCCTCGGACTGTGTGTCCTCCTCGGAACGGACCCGGTCGTCCGGATACCGCTCGGCGAGCAGCCCGATCAGGAGGTCGTGGGAGCGCCGGTCCCCTTCGGCACCGAGCTCCTTTCCTTCGAGGTCGCCCAACTGCAGCTCGGCTAGGAGTACACCGGCCTGGCGCGCCAGATCGGCTGCAGCCTCGTGGTCGCTCGTGGAATATCCCCTGGCCTTGCCGTCAGTTCCTGCAGCCACTGCTCCCCCATCACTCGTCCCCGGGGCCGGTCGAACCCGGCCAGGCTGACAGTCTGCACGACCAGGAGGTGCGCTGGCGACGCGTTGGTGACGGCCGCTCGAGCCACCTGTTCGTTCTCACACCTCGCATGCACACACGGAGCCATCCGGAGGGCACCGTCATTGCGCACCACCACTGTGCGTGTCAGCATCAGCACAGGCTCGCTAGAGGGGGAACACGACCATGCATGATCTCGTCATCCAAGGTGGCACCGTCGTCGACGGCACCGGAGCACCAGCCCGCATCACGGACATCACCGTCAGCGATGGACGAATCACCGGCGTGGGCGACTTTCGAGGTGAGCCGGCGATGCGCACCGTCGACGCCGAGGGACTGCTGGTCACCCCAGGCTGGGTCGACATCCACACCCACTACGACGGCCAGGCCACGTGGGACGAGGTGCTGGCCCCCAGTAGTTGGCACGGCGTCACCACGCTGGTCACCGGCAACTGCGGGGTCGGATTCGCTCCGGCCCGACCTGACCAGCACGACTGGCTCATCGGGCTGATGGAGGGCGTGGAAGACATCCCGGGGTCGGCCCTGTCCGAGGGCATGACCTGGAACTGGGAGACCTTCCCCGAGTACCTGGATGCCCTCGAGGAGCGCCGCTGGACCGTGGATGTCGGCACCCAGATCGCCCACGGCGCAGTGCGGGCCTATGTCATGGGTGAACGGGGCGCCCGCAACGAGCCGGCCACGCCTGAAGACATCGCCGAGATGAAGCGCCTGGTCAAAGAGGCGGTGGCCGCCGGCGCTCTGGGATTTTCGACCTCTCGGACCATCGCCCATCGGGCCATCGACGGTGAGCCGGTGCCGGGCACCTATGCCGCCGAAGATGAGCTGTTCGGCATCGGGGCCGCCCTGGGCGAGCTCGGTGCCGGTACCTTCGAGCTCGCTCCGGCCGGCACTGCGGGCGAGGACATCCTGGCTCCCAAAGCAGAGGTCGACTGGATGCGGCGCCTGTCAGCGGCCATCCAACGACCGGTCACCTTCGCGTTGGTGCAGGTCGACGCCGCACCCGACCTGTGGCGCGAGGTGATGGACGAGTCGCTGCGAGCCGTCGAAGACGGTGCTGACCTGTGGCCCCAGGTGGCCGGCCGGGGATTCGGACTCCTGTCGGGGCACTTCACCACCTACAGCCTGCTCGATCAGATCCCCGCCTATCAGGATCTGAAGGCCAAGGACCTCGCGCCGGACGACCTCGTCGCCGCCCTCCGCACTCCCGAGGTCCGTGACGCCATCGAGTCCTGGGAACCCGACGATGCCACCGCCGAGCGGATGGACCAGGCGTTCGCCACCACCTTCATCCTCGGCACGCCGCCGGAGTACGAGCCCGGCCCCGACCGGTCGCTGGCCGGGATCGCCGAAGCCACCGGACGGACAGCCCTATCCGTGGCCTACGACGCCATGCTCGAAGATGACGGGCGAGGCCTGCTGTACGTGCCGATCCTGAACTACTCGGGCGGCGACCTCCATGCTGCCCGCGAGATGCTGCTCCACCCTCGGGCCGCCGCAGGCCTCGGCGACGGTGGCGCCCACTGCGGGGTCATCTGCGACGCATCGCAGCCGACATTCATGCTCACCCACTGGACGAGGGACCGCACCCGGGGGGAGAAGCTCCCGCTCGAGTGGATGGTGAAGAAGCAGACCCACGACACCGCCCGGCTCTACGGCCTGACCGACCGTGGCACCCTCGAGATCGGGGCGCTGGCCGACATCAACATCATCGACTACGACAATCTGCAGCTGACCAACCCCCACGTGGCCGCCGATCTGCCCGCCGGTGGGAAGCGCCTCCTCCAACATGCCATCGGCTACGTCGAGACGATCAAGTCCGGAGTGACGACGTTCGAGGGCGGGGTCGACACCGGTGCACGTCCGGGGACCCTGGTGCGGGGCGCTCGCTAGAACCTGCCAGTTCAGCGAGCCGTCCGTTCAGTCAGTGACGCCTGCAGCCTGTCCGCCGAGGCCCGTTGCTTCCTCGTCCAACGTGGCGGCGTGCTCAGCCTGCATCTGCTGAAACACACGATGTTCCACGTAGAAGGCCAGGAACGGGACGAAGCCGGCGGCCACCACACCCAAGATGCGGCCCAGTCTCCAGCGGGCCCGACGCCCCAGGTCGGCCGCCGCGACCAGGTACAGGAGATACAGGTACCCGTGCAGCGTGCCCACGACCTGCACCACGATCTTCTGGTGCCCGAAGTATCGGAGCGGCATGCCGACGAAGACCAAGAGGACGAGGCCCACGCCGACGATGAAGGCCATCACCCGATAGCGCATCAGCGCGCCCTCGGTGTCCCAGGTGATCAGCCCGGACCACGTCGGCCGGCCGTACTGCTCGCCTGAGGCCCCGTTTTCGTCTTGGCTCATGACGCCGCCCCGGGGTCGCTGCCGGCGGCGGCCGAGGCATTGTCCTCGTCGCTCAGGTCGGCCAGATACCGGTTGTACTGCGCCATTCGGGCGGCCTCCTCGGGGGTCTGGGCCGTGAACCGTTCGCCTCGGCCACCTCGTTCGGCATCGATCGGTGCTTCTGCGGCGATGGCGACGTTCTTCTTCCGTCCACCCGTCAGCGCCCACCCTGGTGGGAGCACCGCCGGGTCTGCTCCCCCAGATGTCCCGCCCGGCTCCGATCCCGTGGTTTCGGACGACCCGCTTTGACCAGGCACCCGTGCCGCCTGGTCGTGGATCAGCTGCCACCAGGTGTAGATCGCATAGATGGCGAACGCCGGCCACAGAAAGACGTAGGCCCAACTCAAGGTGTTGCCGCTTTGCGCCCGGTTCAGCTGCCACCAGGTCAGCCAGGCGAACAGCGGCAGCACGGCCACCAAGGCGATGTGCATCCCCATGCATCGTGGCGAGAAGTAGCGCTTCACCTCTCCATCGTACCGGGGGACCCCGCCACGGGCCCATTCGATGCCCCACACGGGCGTCGAACGGGGCCCCGATCGCGGCACGGGTGCTATCCACCCTTCTGAACCCATGGCTGTTTAGCGTCAGTGCAACGCACGACATACATTGGGCAATATAGGGAGCGGCGCGTGCCGCCGGACGGAAGGAACCTCCTATGAACGAGCGCGTTCGCATCGGAATCGCTGAAGCGGTCGGAACCATGATCCTCGTCGTCGGGGGACCGGGGACCGCCATCCTTGCCACTGGGCACTTCACCGGGTCCATGAGCTCGGTCGGCATCCTGGGTGTCGCCTTGGCCTTCGGACTCAGTCTGCTGGTCGCCGCCTACGCCATCGGCTCGATCTCGGGATGTCACATCAACCCCGCCGTGACCTTCGGCCTGTGGGTGATCGGCAAGACCAAGACGAAAGAGCTCCCCTTCTACTTCATCGGCCAGATCCTCGGTGGCCTCCTCGGCGGCCTCATCATCTTCATCATCGCCAGCTCTACCCGTGTCGACTCGGCGTCCGCCACCAACCTCGGGACCTTCAGTGCCAAGGCGACCGGATTCGCCTCGAACGGCTACGGGATCCACTCACCGGGCGGGTTCCCGCTTGCCGCCGTCATGCTTGCCGAGGTCTTCTTCACCGCGGTGTTCGTATTCATCATCGCCTCCACCAGCCGCAAGTCCATGCCTGTGGGCCTCACCGGCGTGACCGTCGGCCTCACCCTCGTCGTGATCCATCTGATCTGCATTCCGATCGACAACACGTCGGTGAACCCGGCACGCAGCATCGCCACCGCCGTGTTCCAGGGCGGATGGGCCCTCAGCCAGCTCTGGGTGTTCATCGTCTTCCCCATCGTGGGTGGGATCCTCGGTGCCGCGGTCTGGAAGGTGCTCCGTCCCGAGACCGACGAAGAGACCGAAGAGGAGTCCGAGGCCGTGGCCCCGGGTCCCTACGGCAGGCGCGAGATGCCCGGGCAGTAGCGACGACCGCTGCCCTCCCTGCCGTGTTCGGCCGGGCCCGGGTGCGCCGTCACAGCCCGGTCCTACCGTAAATCCATGACCTCGATCCCACTGCCCGCCACTCTCTTCCACCCTGAAGTAGAGGTGCGAGTCTCCAAGCGCCGGAAGAAGACGGCCGGCGCCCACTGGGAGGGTGACCGTATCGTCGTGGTCGTCCCCACCCACTTGCGGGGCACCGAACGCGACGACATGGTCGAACACCTGACCCGTCGGCTGGCCCGACACCGCCCGCACCTGCACGCCTCCGACCAGCACCTGGAGAAGCGGGCCCTCGAACTCGGTCGGATCTACCTCGACGGCGTCGAGCCCGCCTCGATCCGGTGGGCCACCAACCAGACGAAGCGATGGGGGTCGTGCACCCTGCTCACCAGAGAGATCCGCATTTCGTCGCGATTGCGGGTGGCTCCCACCTGGGTCCTCGACTCGGTCATCGTCCACGAGCTGGCCCACCTCCTCGTGCCGAACCACTCAGCGCAGTTCCGTGCGCTCGAATCGCGCTATCCGCGCAAGCACGATGCTGACATCTTCTTGGAGGGCTTCGGTCTCGGACTGCGAATGGATGAGCCCGCCGGCACGGACGTGGACGGACACCCCGTTCCCGAGGTAGCAAGCGGTGACGACCCCGTGGCCGAGGGCATCGTCTACTAAGCGCCCCGACAGCTAGGCCTCGGCATCGAGGCACTCTGCCAGCGGGGCACACGAGCTCCGCGCACACGCCAAGCCGCAAACGCGACTACAACAGGGCAGTGGCCTTTCTCCTCGCGGCGCTCGCCGCCTTCACCAACGCCATCACCTCGGTGCTCCAGCGCATCGGCGTGGAGTCCGCACCCGAGTCGTCCACCCTCCGCCCGAGTCTGATGGCCCACGCCCTCAAGCAGG
>CAININ010000430.1 GCA_903849265.1 uncultured Acidimicrobiaceae bacterium | reverse complement strand
CCTGACCCCTGCTGCACCAACCACTCGGCACGGGATCGCTTGGCCTGGCCGACGAGGAACCGGAGGGTGAGGACGATGAGGACGAGTGCGGCTACGACGAACAAGGTGAACAGCACGGTGAAGGTGGTGTTCGTGGCAGCGGGCATCACCGCAGAGGCTACCGGGGACACCCCACGAGGAGGGGCGTGTGACACCCTCGGGCCACACTGTGCACATGATCACGACGCGAGCCCCAAGGGGGGCAGGGCAGGAACAGGTTCGGGTGTCCCCGCCGCGGGCCGGGTTCGACGGCGCACGGGCTCGTTCGGGGACATGGGAGCCGCTTGCAGGTGACGCCCTGCTGGACAGGGTGCGACACACGGGCCGGGCTCGTCCGATGGTCGATCCGGTTTTGGCCGACGGGCTCCGGTCCTATCTGCAACGAGGTCTCGACGATCTCACCGGTGCGGTCCCCACCGACTTGGCCGAACGGGTCCTGGTCGTCACCAAGGACGGCTTGGCCAACTCGCTTTCCTGTCCGACGCACCGCGAGTCGGCCCCTTACGGCGAGCGCCCGTTCACCCTGCCGCTCGCCTGTGCGGTCCTGGTCGGCTTGGTGTTCCGACAGATCGTCGCCGTGGGGTCCGAGGGCGACGCCATGTCCGACGCCTTGGACGCACTCGCCCTCGACGAGCACCAGGCCCCACTTGCGTCCTGGATCGCCCAACTGGCCCCGGCAGAGCGATCCGAACTGCAGGCCGAAGTGGACCGGCAGGCCGACGGGCTCCGGCGTCGGTGGCCGGCAATCGATCCGTCATGGCTCCCCCGGACCCAGGAGTCGCTTCGGGTGGGGTTGGCCGAAGGACGCGTCCAACTTGCCGCCCGGGTGGACCTCGTCCTTGGCACGCCTGCCGTCGATGAGTCGTCGGTCGCCCTCGTCGAAGTACGGTCCGGAGCTCGCCGTCCATCCCATCGAGACGACCTCCATTTCATCGCCCTGCTCGAAACCTTGCGCTCGACCGCCGCGCCGTTTTCTGTTGCCACCTACTACGCCCGCACCGGCGAGCTCGACGTGGACCCGGTGACGCCCGGCCTGCTGGCGGCTGCCGCCCGTCGTTGCCTGGCCGGAATCCGGGCCATGGCAGTCATCGATCAGGGAATGTCCGAGGCCGACTCTTCGCTATGCGCAGGATGCATCGAGGCGTCGTTTCGGAACGACGTCCCCGAGATCGCTCCTCCGACCCTGCTGGTGCCGGCGGTCGAAGGCGTCAGGGTCGAAGCGCCCGCCGTGGTCCCCTTCCCTCGCGAGCGTGCCGCATGAGTTGGCAGGCAGGGTCGTGGACAAGGGGGCTGACGGCCGAGGCGACGAATCCGATCGGAAATGAAGTTAGGGACCGCATTCGGGGCCATCTCGTCGATGGCGTCGGGGCCGCAGTAGCGGGGCTGGCTCCTGGTGGCCTGGTCGAGGTGACACTTGCGTCGTTGCGGCGGGCACGCACGCATCCGGACGCGCTTGGTCTGACGGAGGCACCGTTTGCATGGAAGCCCGCCTTCGCCCGCCGTTCCCTGGGGCTAGCGGCCGTGCGGGCCTGTGCCGAGGGACGCTTCCGCGCCCCGGCTGAGGCTGTCGGCCCGTTGGCCGCGGAGGCCGTCGGCGAGTGGAAGCGAACTGGTTGGAGGACCTTCCACTGGGAGCCCTGGTACTCGGGACTGGGAGCCGGTGGTCGGTCGGTCGTGTTGGCTGAGGCGACGACCTGGGCCACCGCACTGTGGGCTTCGATCGATTGGGCGGCGCTCGGCCCGAGCGCGGTCATCGGCGGCATGGATGACCTGTGGACATGCCCCGCCTCGCGGACGGTCCGCTGCAAAGGCAGGTCTGAGGTCCGGGTCCAGGTCGATTCGGCTGGTGATCACTCGAACGCTTCTGGGCCGCACACCGGCGGGTACGCGTTGGTGTCGGTCTCGGG
>CAININ010000429.1 GCA_903849265.1 uncultured Acidimicrobiaceae bacterium | reverse complement strand
GAACTGGTGAAGCGGCACCTGGCGAAGGTCTTGAGTGCCGACGGCTATCCGACGACGTTCGCCGACCCCGACGTAGAGCTGCGGAACCGGCTGGTTGCCTGGCTGCTGCTGAACGGGGACGACCCCGAGCAGTACCGGAGCAACCTCCTCGAAGACGAGGTGTTCATCGAGTTCCAGAAGCTGTCGCTCCAGGTCGACGAAAGGGCCGCCAAGGCGTGGACCACCGTCACCACGCTGTTGGTCGAGGCATATTCGGTCTTCAAGTCGACCCATGCAATGAGCGACGAGGAGTTGAGCGACGTGCTCTACATGGTGGTAGCGATGCGTGCCGACCTGCCCTCGATCGAACGCACGTTGGGTTGGGCTCCCGTCGAATAGAGGGCTTGGCCTTCGGCCCCGACGGCGTGGCGTTCGGGTTCGGTCTCCAAGGAGGCAGCCCTGGTGTCGCCGACCGGAACGGCAACTGCGGGGACACCGGCCGTCTGTCGTGACGCCGGCGGAGCAGCCCGAAGCATCAACTGTGGATTCGTGACCTGGAGCTGAGGGTGGCAGCGGAATTCTCCTCCGCAGGGTGAGCTGGACTGCGTTAACATTTGCAGACTGTTACATCAGCCGCACCACGGGGGACTCCGGCGGTGCCGTCAAGGGGAGAAGGTCGACCGTGTTCAACACCATCGTCGTAGGGGCCAATGACACCGCAGTAGCGAGGGAGACCGTGATTACCGCCGCCACGTTGGCTGCCGCGATGGGTGCCGATCTCCACATCGTCGCTGCCATCACGAACGAGCAGGGGCCCAACCGCACGGAACAGGGCGGCTACATCCACGATGATCACCCTGCCGCCACGTTGGTGGTCGATCTGCAAGGCCTGGCCAAGGAGCACGGCGTCGAGGCGAACATGCACGCGTCGACAGAGTCCCCGGCACACGCGGTGGTCAACATCGCAGAGCACGTTGATGCCGACCTCATCGTGGTGGGAAACAAGGGACTCACCGGTGCCCGCCGGATGCTCGGCAGCGTCCCTAGTCACGTCGCCCATTCGGCACACTGTTCGGTGATGATCATCGACACGCGCGGAACCGCCTGACCGCTGGGGTCGTGCGGACAGGCTGCGACGCAGTTTGCCCGGTCGCGTAGACCGGTGTTCCTTACGGAAGTACTCAGGGGTTCCACAGCCGGCTGCCAGGAACCGGAGCGATACTGGCGTTGATGGAACCGAACGACCAGCCCTCCCTGGCCACCACGGACGCGCCGGTGGGTGCGGTCGTCCCGGATGCTGTCGCCCCGCTGGATGCTGTCGCCCCGCTGGACGCTGCCGCCCCGCTGGATGCTGCCGCCCCGCCGGACACCGGACGGCGGTTCCCGATCGCCGAGGTAGCTGTTGCTGCTGTCGCCTTTGCTGCGTTCTGCGTCGTCGTCCTGACCAAGGCGACCCGGCTGCTCGAGCCGGACGACTCGGCCTACCTGGCCTCCATCGTGGCCCTGACCCACGGCCAGCTGCTATTGACCGCCGGCCAGTACCACCAGTTGGCCGCTGAACTCCAGGCCCACTATGGGACCGGCATCCTTCAGTGGTCACATCTTCCTGATGGCCGGTGGATCAGTGAGAAGAACCCCGGGTACCCGGTCT
>CAININ010000428.1 GCA_903849265.1 uncultured Acidimicrobiaceae bacterium | reverse complement strand
GCCACCACCACCACCACGGTCACCGCCATGGCCACGAGTGCGGGGCCGGCGGCCTTGACCGACCGCCAGAACACGCCTTCCATGACCGGACGCTCGACCAGGTAGTAGCTGGCGGCGGCCAGGGAGAACGTGACGAGCACCCGTGCGGCGAGGAGGCCGAATCCACTGAGTCCGGTGCGGGCCGAATCGAGCTCGATGAAGACCGGGAAGTGCCAGAGGTAGGCCCCGTAGGAGACGGTGCCCATCCACACCATCGGCCGCACCGACAGCACCCGTGCGATGGGGCCGCCGGCCACGCAGACGGCACCGGTGATGAGGGCGCCAGCCGACAAGGCCGACACCAGGAACCCGCCTCGATAGGCGATAGGCGAGGTGCCCGACAAGGTGGCGGTCAGCACCAGGGTGGCGACCGCCCCGGCCAGACCCAGCACGGTCAGGGCGATGCGGGCAGCACGCGACGAGGCGGTGGGTGCCATGCCGGCCAGGCCCCGGCGGCGCTGGACCAGGGTGAGGATGCAGGCCAGCACCGAGCCCACCAGGATCGACTGAGCGTGGGTGTCGGTGCCGAAGTAGAGGCGGGTGATGTTGGCCCCGGGGTGGTAGAGCCAGGCCATCTCGACGGCCGAGGCCACCACGCCCACCACCGAGATCCCGAGCAGGAGCTCGATGCCGCGGCCGAACGCCCGATCGGGACCACCGTCGCAAACTCCGTCGGAAACACCGCTCGAAGCACCCCGGGTCAGCTTGCGACCCACGTGCAGCACGGCCAGGACCACCAGCGGCCACACCAGATAGAACTGCTCTTCGACGGCCAGGCTCCAGGTGTGGGTGAGCGGGGAGATGGCCCCCGTGGCCACGAAGTAGTTGCCTGATGCTGCGATCTGCCACCAGTTGGAGAAGTAGAAGAGCGCCGACAGGTCGGCCATGCGCAGGTTCGGATACAGCCCGGCCGGGTAGGTGAAGCGGACCACCAGGGTGACCACCACCAGCAGCACGGCCAAGGCGGGCAGGAGCCTGCGGGCACGCCTCGCCCAGAAGGCGCCGAGCTTGATCCGGGCGGCCCGGGCCCACTCGCCCAGCAGCAGCCCGGTGATCAGGTAGCCGGAGAGGACGTAGAAGAGATCGACCCCGACAAAGCCAGCGGGCATCCACGACACACCGAAGTGGAACCCCAAGATGAGCAGGAGACCGACGGCCCGGATGCCGTCGAGGGAGGTGATCCGGGCACCTCCCGTCGCCGAGGTCCGAAGCGCCTCGTGGTCGACCGGTGGGGAGGACCCCATGTCGATCACGCCGGAGCGCCTTCAGTCAAGATGCAGGCTGCCGATGCTCTGATCGAGGCAACCGTGCCGTTCGCCGAACCCGCCGTGCATGCGGCGAGCAGTGCTGGCGTCGGCTGCACGGCAGGACCGGCATGGTCGACCCCGGTCCATACCCAGGCCCCAGCCGTATAGGTGGGCGCCTGGTCGGTGGCGGCGGTCATCAGCACGACGATGGTCCGGATCAGGTACACCCGCTCGTAGTAGGAGAGGCCGCGTGGGCCAGGCAGGACCACGCCGGTCACTCCCCATCCGTCGAGCGCCACACGAACGGCCTCGATCTCCCCGGGGATGATCGGCTGGTCGCCTTCAGCGAACGACACGTTGGCCAAGAAGCCCTGCCCGGCTCGTTCTTTGCCCGCCCGAGACGGCACCGAGTTGGGCCCTCCCCCGCCCACCATGGCGAACTGCATGCGATCGACCGCCTGCCAGGTCATGTTGCTCTGGCGGAACGCGAAGGGGAAGACCAGGAGCACCTGGTGCTCGGGCAGATGAGGGGCGACGGTCCGGAACCACTGGGGGACCTTCACCGGTGTGGCGGTAAGGGGAAGTCCGTCGGCGAAGTACGACACGATCGGGACCAGCGCTATGGCCGCAACTAGCAAGGCGGCCGCACCACCCAGCACGGAACGAAGGGGTTCGCCCGATGCCCGTTCCTGCGGTGCGACAGCTCCGTCGAGTGGGAGCGATCCATGCCGACCCTGACCGAACGCGGCGACGGCACGATAGGTGTGGTCGCAGATGACCGCGAGCATGACGGCAGCGCACAGGTACACGACGAGACCGAACCGGCTCGGGATCACGTTGCTCATCAGCGGCGCTCGGACTACCAGGCGCCACAAGGTCCATCCGTGGAACGACAGCCCGAGCGATAGGAACGTGGCCAGGACCCCGACTGCACCGAACAGCCACAGACGCAGATCCCGGTGCCAGAGCACCAGGCCGACGACGAGCACTCCCACCAGCCCGTACCCGAGGTACTGCTCGGACAACGTGACTCCCTGGTAGCCGCCCAGCTGGCGGGTCAGGGCGGTGATCTTGGCCGATGGGGCCATCGGGTGCAGAAACAAACCCAGTGAGTTGCCCCCGTAACTGAGCGAGCCGTTGGTTCCCCACACGTCACCGGACAAGCGGGCCGGACCGGCCAGGGCGAACCACGCCGGGTAGGCGAGCAAGACCACAGAGCTCACTACGGAGGCGACCAGGGCACGCAGGGCATACGCCGCTCGGGCCTGACGCAGCTCGCGGTGTGCGAGCCCCCACGCCACCACCAGGATGCTGGCGGCTGCCGCGGCAATGACCAGAATCACCAGGGTCTCGGTCCCGACCGACAACTGCACCAGAGCCAGCGCACCGATGGCCAGACCCGTCACCCAGGGCCGCCACCGCTGGCGGACGAACAGCTCGTCGAGGCACAGGACGAGGAGCGGAGGCACCGCGGCGAATCCGAGCATGAGATGAGAGTCGGTGAGGCTGACCACGACGAACGGCGAAAAGCCGTAGAGCAGTCCGCCCACGAATGCCGCCGGCGACCAGGACACCCACCGCCGGAGCAGGACGTACATGGCCAGCCCCGACAGGAACGGGCTGAGGGTGAGCGCCACGTTGAGTGTGGCGATGGGTCCGAACGCCCAGGTCACCGGGGCCAGCACGATCCCCAGGCCCACTTCGGCCGTGTTCGACAGCAGGTTGATCCCGGCCGGATGGAACAAGTAGGTCGAGTACAGCGGGTTCAGCCCGTGGGTCATGGCGTAGGCGGGCCACTCCAAGAACCAGGTGAACAGCGACGTATCGCCGCATCCGCAGGTCGTGGTCGAGGTCGGATGGTTGGACCACACGTTCCACCACAGCGCCACACTGAGCACCAGGTACCCCGCGGCCCCTGCCAACAGCGACTTCCATCCGTGACCCGCCGGTGTCGTCACCGAGGTGTCGGCCCCTTCGGCCGCGTCCATCTCCGAGTCTCCCCTAACCGGTCGACCGTCCCCCACCGCGCCTGCCACCGGTTCGTCATCGATGCGTTGACCGACCACCATCATGACGCCGTACCGACCCCGGTCACAGTTGCAGGGGCGTTTCGAGGTTCG
>CAININ010000427.1 GCA_903849265.1 uncultured Acidimicrobiaceae bacterium | reverse complement strand
GTGACCAGCTTGCTCCCCTTCTTCCAGTTCGTGGTGAAGAGCGAGTTGTCAGTCGTGCCTTCGGTGTTCTCGGACTTGGCCGGCTTCGGCCCGAGCGAGCGAATCCCGGGGATGATGAGGGCGAGCGTCATCAGTCCGCCGCCGAGGGCGAAGATCCCGAGCAGCATCTTGCGACGCTTGACCTCGAGGCCGCCCCGACCGGTGATGGCGGCGTTGAACTCCGTCCGCTCCACATCGGTCGACTGGAAGTCGTGGCGTTCTTCGACGAACGGCCCCTGGGGCATGAGGTACTTGCCCCACGCGATCACTCCGACACCCAGGCCGAGCATTCCGATCCCGAGGGTCAAGGCCTCCCACTGGTTGGCGGCATTGATCCAGTAGACGAAGATGAAGGCGGCGAAGCCGGCCATCCCGATGAGCATGGACAGGGCGGCCAGCGCCTCCATCCGCTTCGGGTTCTTGGCCAGCGGCTGCAGATGGGGGTCCCCGAGAGTTACCCGGGTCGACGTTCCCTCGGGACGGGGGGTGCTGGTGCTCACGTGCGGTCTCCGATCCAGAAGCAGAACAGCATCAGGATTCCGACGCCGATCAGAAGTCCGACGAAGCCCTCGCCGACGGGGCCGATCCCACCGAGGCCGACGCCGCCGGCATTGTTCGGGTGCTGGAGCACGCCGGTCACATATGCGGAGATGTCACGAGCCTCGGCGTTGGTGATGTTGCCTGTCCCGAAGCGGGGCATGTTCCCCGGACCAGATCGGATCGCCTCGACCACCTGAGTGGGGGTGGCGAGGTGCAGGCTGGGGGCGTATGCGCCCTCGGCCAGGGCGTCACCGGCGCCCGAGATCGTGTGGCACGCCGCGCAGTTCAACGTGAAGAGCGTGTTGCCCGCTTCGAGGTCGGCGTTCGCGGTACGGACCACGGGAACCTTCGTGCCCCCTTGCTTCAGCGACTGCACCCAGGCGGCGATCTCGAGGGTCTGGATTCTGTTGAACCGCGGAGGCTTACGGGTGGCCTGCACGCTGGTGTTGGCCAGTGGCATGCGCCCGGTGGAGACCCAGAAGTCGACGGTGCCGGCACCCAGCCCCTGGAGGTTGGGGGCGACGTTCTGCTTGCCGTTGGCTTCGGCGCCGTGGCAGCTCGAGCAGTTGGCCGAAAAGAGCGCCTGTCCGGGAGCGATGAACGAGGCCGGAAGGTCGACGTAGTGGATGCCGGCTTCGTTGATCGGCGAGTTTGCTGCGGCTGCGGCAGTCGGCGACGGCACGGCGGTCACGGCAGTCGGTGTCTGCTGAACCGAACCGGGCTGGGCTGATCCGGGCGAGGCGGACCCGACGCCATAGGGCGTGGCGATCGGTCCGGTGGTCGTGGTCGACGCGTCGCTCGGCGCCGACCCGGGCGAGGCGGACCCGACGCCATAGGGCGTCGCGATCGGCCCGGTGGTCGTGGTCGTGGTGTCGGCCTGCGCTGGGCCAGAAGAGAAGGCGAGCAGTCCTACGAGGGCGACCACGCCCACGAGGGCGGCGGGCGCGGCCAGACGGGCTGGGACGGAGCGGCGGTCGGGAGTCTTCACTTGAGCAGGAAGAGGCAGCAGTAGAGGCCGACCCAGACGACGTCGACGAAGTGCCAGTAGTAGCTGACGCCCTGGAACACGGGAGTCTCTCCAGGGTCGCCCGCCGGGCCTTTCAGCCGGGCGAGGAGGAAGATCATGGCGGCCAGGCCCAGGAACACGTGGAGTCCGTGCAGCCCGGACATGATGTAGAAGAGCGAACCGAACGCGGTGTGCGTCGGATTGGTGGCCGGGTTGTGGGAGAGGTCCACCCACTCGAAGAACTGGTTGGCCACGAAGAAGGTGCCCATCACCAGCGTGATCCACACCCAGAGCTTGGCGCTCTTACGTTCGCCGCGCTCCTGATCCCACACGGCCTTCTGCATGGTGAAGCTCGAGGCCACCAGGATGATCGTGAAGATCCCGGCTCGGACCGTGTCCAGGTTGGTGCCGGGAGGCGGCCAGACCGTGGCATGGGCGCGAATGGTGAAGAACGCAGCGAACAGCGAGCTGAAGAACATCACCTCGGAGCCGAGCCAGATGATGACGCC
>CAININ010000426.1 GCA_903849265.1 uncultured Acidimicrobiaceae bacterium | reverse complement strand
GGCGTCGGCTTGGTGGACGTCACCTGGACCGGCGTGACCGCTCCGGGCCTGGATGCTGTCGGCTACTACGTGACCCGGACGCCGGCAGCCGGCGGGTCAGCCGTTGATGTCTGCGGTTCTCCATCAGCACTCCTGGCCGCCACCCCCACGGCGTGCACCGACAGCCCCGCACCCGCGGGCACGTTCACCTACGCCGTCACGGCCGCCTACGGGTCGTGGACGTCCACCAGTGCCGCGAGCGATGACGTAGCGGTGTCCAAGGCGACCACCGGCACCTCCTTGGCCCTGTCTGCCTCGTCGACCTCCTACGGTGGCGAAGGATCGGTGACCTTCACCGGGTCGGTCGTGCCTGGGGCATCCTTCACTCCAACGGGTTCGATCACGGTGACCACCGGGTCGACCGACCTGTGCACGATCACCCTCCCCGACAGCACCTGCGCTACCAGCGCAACGATGCTCGGTGCCTCAGGATCCGCCTACGGGGTCCATGCCACCTACTCGGGCGACGGAGAGTTCACCGGGTCTACGTCCTCCTCTCATGACCTGACGGTCACCAAGGACTCGACGACCACCACGGTTGCGGCCGTGCCCGACACCGTCACCTTTGGCTACGAAAGCACCACTGCGCTGACCGTCAGCGTCACGACCGGCAACGGCGAGGCCCTGCCTGCGACCGGCGAGACCGCCACCGTCCATGCGGGCACGACGTCGTGTGTCGCCACGTTGACGCCAGGGGGCAGCGGCGCCAGCGGGACCTGCTCGATCGCGGCCTCGAACCTCGGCATCAGCGGCACCCCCTACGACGTGACCACCACCTATACCGGGGACACTGACCTCACGTCATCGACGGCGACGGCAGCCACCGGGCTCACCGTGGTGGACGTCCCCACGGTGATCACGTCGTCACTGCCCGCCGCCACCCAGACCCAGGTCGGCTACTCCCAGACCCTCGCCTCGGCCGGGGGCTCGTCGCCCATCTCGTGGTCGATCTTCTCGGGCACCCTTCCGACCGGGCTGACATTGGATGGGGCATCGGGCAGCATCAGCGGCACGGTCGACCCCGCTGCCCTCACGGAGAGCTTCACCGTCCAGGCCACCGACCACTCGGGGGCGACGGCGCAGGCCGCTCTCACCATCACCGTGTATGCCGCCCCGATCATCACCACCACCTCGCTGGCTTCGGCTCGGGCCACTGAGACGGGCTACTCCCAGACCCTGGCCGCTACCGGCGGCACCCCCGACCTGTCGTGGTCCGTCGACACCGGGGTGCTGCCTAACGGACTGGCACTCGACAGCGCCACCGGGGTCATCTCGGGGACCTTGAAGGCTGCAGACACGACATCGACCTTTACCATCATCGTCTTCGACGCCAACGGTCTGTCGGACACCAAGGAGCTCACCATCACCGTGACCAATCCGTTCTTGCGCCAGTCCACGACCAAGCCCGCCGGCAACGCCTCGTCGTTCCAGGTCACCTTGAGTAATGGGGTAAGTGCCGGGCACGCCCTAGTGCTGTCGGTGTCCCAGGCGTGTACCCGGACCTCGTCGACCCCGGCCACGGCCGTCGACTCCCACGTGACGGGCGTGACCGGGGACTCACTCACCTGGGTCAAGGCCACGGCCACCGGGTGCTCCGCCAACGGTGACGCC
>CAININ010000425.1 GCA_903849265.1 uncultured Acidimicrobiaceae bacterium | reverse complement strand
CTGAGCTGCCGCGTGGGCGAAACGGTTGGATGAGGCGATCACGAAGGTCTCGAAGGTGTATCGAGGGTCGAGCGCCAGGGAGGTGCCGGCATCGCTCCTCACCGTGGCGGCCGGACGGGACGGAGTCGGCGCATCATCCGTTGGGACGGGACCCACCCCAGCCGCCGCACCGACGACCGGCTGGTCGTCGAGTGGAGCCATCACCTCGAGCCGCACGGACAACTCTCTGCCGAGAGTCCCGGTGACGGTGTCTTGGATGAGACCGAGGAACCGAGCTTCGACCCTGTCGCGGATCAGTTTGTTCGGCACACCGAGCACGATCTCGTGCTCCTTGATCGACAACGGCGTTATCCCGGAGAGATAGGCCTGCCAACTGGCGTCCGACACCTGCTCACGAAGAGCATCGGCGCACGATATCCACAAGTCTTCGGTGTCCTTCACTTGGGCCTCCGCCCTTTGACTGCGCAATTGGTCCACAAAGATATCCACAACTGTGGACGAACACCGTCAGGCGGTGCTCCCAGGCCAGACGAGGTCCGGGGTGCTGTCAGTCACTGTTCACTGAGTACTCATTGGCGCAAGCTAGGCCACGATCCGAGCTTCGGCCGCCACAGCCGGTAACGTGCCCGGATGGGAACGGTACACCGTGGTCGCCGACGGTGCCTGTGAGCTCCGACTAGAGCGAACCGCGCGTTTAGGCGTAGCATGTACGTCGAATGCCCAGTCCCGAGTGACGGGGCCCCCTGTCGCCGGACATCTGTGTCCGCGGTTCAGGGCGAGGAAGGAAGTGGATGGATGAAACGTACTTATCAACCCAACGTGCGCAAGCGCGCCAAGACTCACGGCTTTCGCAAGCGGATGTCGACGAAGGCCGGACGAGCTGTGATCAGGGCACGCCGTGCGAAGGGACGCCAGCGCCTGTCGGTGTGACCGATGAACGCTCTGCCCGGGTGGGCGTGGGACCGATCCGGTCCCGCCAGACCTTCGCTGCCATGCGGAGACCCACGGGGCGGGGCCGGAGCGGGCCGATATCTGTCAGTTACGTCGAGCATCCTGATTGGGATCGCATCGAGGTGGCATATGCCGTAAACCGCAAGGTGGGAGGCGCTGTCGTGCGCAACCTCCTACGGAGGCGCATGCGGGCGATCCTGGCCGAACGGGCCAGCGAACTGGAGGCAGGGGCCTACCTGCTGCGCAGCGGCCCCGAGGGGCCCTCGCTCGATTTCCATGAACTGAAGGTGGCCATGAGCCAAGCAATCGAGAAGGCGACCACCCGGGGACGACCCGGGGATCCATCGACCCCACGGTCGACGACAGGTGCGCCGCGATGACGCGGGCCGTGGTGAGCACTCCGGTTTTCACCGACGAACGTCCAGGTCAGGACCTCGTCAGCCCCAACCTGGACGAACCTCGGCCGCTCGTGGCCAGAGTGCTGCTGGGCACGATCCACGGGTACCAAGTGGCGCGAGCCGGGCGTCCCACCGGATGCAGGTACCTCCCCACCTGTTCTGAATACACAGCAGAGGCCATCGAACGCCACGGAACGGTTCGTGGTCTGATGCTCGCCATTCGACGTCTCGGCCGTTGCAACCCCTGGGGTGGCCACGGCATCGACCCCGTTCCTGATCGGAGGGCTCCATGAGCTCGCTCACCCATGCCGTCGGCGGGATCTTCCAGCCCATCTTGAAGTTCATCGCCGAGATCCTGGCCTTCTTCTACGCCATCATCCCGAGTTATCCGCTGTCCGTCGCCCTGCTGACCATCGTCGTCATGGCGGCACTGACCCCGTTGACGGTCAAGAGCACCAAGAACATGGCGGCCATGCAGGCCCTCGGCCCGGAGATGAAGAAGCTCCAGCAGAAGTACAAGGGGCCGGAGAACCGGACGCAGCTCAACGAAGAGATGATGAAGCTCTATAAAGAGCACAAGGTGAACCCCGCTTCAGGGTGCCTTCCAATGTTGTTGCAGATGCCGTTCTTCTTCATGCT
>CAININ010000424.1 GCA_903849265.1 uncultured Acidimicrobiaceae bacterium | reverse complement strand
CGTCGGTCGCGGTGTCAGATGGTTCCGTCATGGTCACAAGGTCCCTTCGGGCCAGCGCTGCGGCGGTCGCCCACAGCGTTACGTCACCGTGCCGCCTGCGAGCGACGGAGTCCCCTTGCAACCGGTTCGAGAGGGCTTCCGTCCGCCTGGCGAGTCCGGCGTCGTCGGTGACGCTGATCATGGCACGGACAAGAGAGTTCCGCAGGTGTCGGGGCTAGCGTGCACAAACATCAACCGGCACCACCCATCGGATCGTGACGACCCAGGAGGTCGCCAGGACGGGGAACGCCGCCGACCGGAGGCTGCACGACATGGCATGGGATTTTTCGACTGATCCGGAGTTCCAGGAAAAACTCGACTGGGTCGAGCAGTTCTGCCGCGAGGAAGTAGAGCCTCTCGAGCTGGTCTTCCCCTACGCAGTGCGGATGCGGAGCCGCGACCCGAAGATGGCCGCTCTGGTCGACCCCCTCCAGGCCCAGATCAAGGAGCGGGGCCTGTGGGCGCTCTTCCTCGATGAGGAGCTCGGCGGTCCCGGATTCGGCCAGCTCAAACTGGCCCTCCTCAACGAGGTGCTCGGCCGCTACTCCAGCGCACCTGCCCTCTTCGGATGCCAGGCCCCGGACACCGGCAACATGGAGATCCTGGCCGCCTACGGAACCGATGTGCAGAAGGAGCGGTGGCTGATCCCCCTGATGAACCAGGAGATCTGGTCGGCGTATTCGATGACGGAGCCAGCTGGCGGCTCGGACCCCAACCTGTTCACCACTACGGCTGTTCGCGACGGCGAAGAGTGGGTCATCAACGGCGAGAAGTGGTACACCAGCGCCGGGCGCTACGCCGACATCATCTTCGTGATGTGCACTAACGGGATCTTCATCGTCCCCCGCGATACCCCCGGCGTCGAGATCAAGGACCAGCCCAGACTCCACAACCACATCATCTACACCGACGTGCGCATCCCGCTCGACCACCTGCTCGGACCGGAGGACAGCGCCAAGGTCCTGGCTCAGCGCCGGCTGGGGGGAGGTCGGATCCACCACGCCATGCGGGCCATCGCCCAGTGCCGGCGGGCCTTCGACATGATGTGCGAGCGGGCCCTCAGCCGCCAGTCGCACGGCAAGGTCATCGCCGAGCACCAGATGGTCCAGGAGGCGGTCGCTGATTCCTACGCCGAAATCAACATGCTCCGCCTGCTCGTCCTGTGGACAGCCTGGACCATCGACAACTCCTCTACCGCCGAGGCCAGGACCCAGATCGCCGCCTGCAAGTACACGGCGGCCAAGGTGCTCAAGGATGTCTCCTACCGGGCCATCCACATCTTCGGCTCCTTGGGGGTCACCGACCTCACGCCGCTGCAGGCCATGTGGGCGAATGCCCCGTCGATGAGCGTCATGGACGGGGTCGACGAGGTCCACAAGGTGACAGTGGCCCGCAACGTGCTCAAGGGGTATGCACCACACGAGGGCTACTGGCCCACCGACTACCTGCCAGACATGCGGGCCCGGGCCAGAGAGAAGTTCGCCGACGCCTTTGCTGCCGATCCGGATCTGGTGCAGTACGCGGACTATATGGAGAAGCGAATCGGAGGGGGTCACTGACCATGGACATCAAAGATCGGGTAGTGGTGGTCACCGGCGGGGCAGCCGGTATTGGGCGGGCCCTGTGCCGTGCCTTCGCCGAGCACGGCGCCCGCGCCGTGGTGGTGGCCGATGTGGATGGTGCCGGCGCGGCCAAGGTGGCGGCCGAGCTCGGGTCCGCCGGACACCGGGCGCTGGCCGTCCCTTGTGACGTGGCGGTGGAATCAGAGGTCATCGCACTGGTGGCCGCCGCCGAGTCCTCATTCGGTCCGGTGGACATCTTCTGTGCCAATGCCGGCATCGTGGTGCCCGGCGGGGTCGAGGTGCTCGACGCCGATTGGGAACGGATCTGGAAGATCAACGTCCAGAGCCACATCTATGCGGCTCGCGCCGTGCTTCCCTCGATGCTCGACCGCGGCGAGGGCTACCTCGT
>CAININ010000423.1 GCA_903849265.1 uncultured Acidimicrobiaceae bacterium | reverse complement strand
GTCATGGTGGCCCGTGACATAGCGCTGTCCCGGGCGACGGGCGGCAGGGTCCACTTCCTCCATCTGTCGACCGCGGGATCGATCGACCTGGTGCGCCGGGCCCGGGCCGAAGGGGTGCCGGTGACCGCTGAGGTGGCGCCGCACCACTTCACGCTTACCGATGGCTGCGCCTCGGGCTACGACCCCATCTTCAAGGTGAACCCGCCGCTGCGTCCCCAGGCGGACGTGGACGCGGTGAAGCTGGCGCTGATGGACGGAACCGCCGATGCCATCGCCACCGACCACGCCCCGCATGCCCCCGAACTGAAGGACCTGCCGTTCGACCAGGCGCCTCCGGGGATGCTCGGCCTGCAGACCGCCTTGGCGCTGGCCATGACCGAGCTCGATCTTCCTCTAGCCCGCATCGTGGCCCTGCTCAGCTGGCAGCCGGCGGACATCGCCGGTCTCGACCCTGAACACGGCGGTCGCCAAGGCGGACCCATAGCCCCGGGGGCGGCGGCAAACCTGTGCGTCATCGATCCGTCCGCCACATGGACCGTCGACCCGACGGCGCTCGCGTCGAGGAGCCGGAACACGCCCTATGCCGGGCGCACGCTGACCGGCAGGGTGCGCCACACCGTGCTGGCCGGCGAACCTGTCGTGATCGACGCCGAGGCGCAGCGATGAGCCCCCGCACCGGCACCGTGCGGCGGGACTCCGCCCTCCTCGTCCTGGCCGACGGGGCTGTCTTCGAAGGAGAGGCGTTCGGCGCGGTTCCTGATGGCGGCATCTCGACCGGTGAGGCCGTGTTCAACACCGTGCTCTCCGGCTATCAGGAGGTGATCACCGACCCGTCGTATGCCGGCCAGGTCATCGCCTTCACTTATCCCCATATCGGCAACTACGGCGTCAATCCCGGCGACGAAGAGGCCGCCCGGCCGCACTGCAGCGGTGTCATCGTCCGCGACCTGGCCGATGCTCCGTCGAACTGGCGTTCCACCGGCACCCTCGAAGCATTCCTGACTCGACACGGGGTGGCCGGAATCACCGGGATCGACACCCGCCGCCTGACCCGCCACCTGCGCCAGCACGGCTCGGTGCCCTGTGCGTTCGGGACGGCTTCGGAGTCCGACCTGCTCGCCGCCGCCCGATCGGCTGCGTCCACCGACGGCCGAGACCTCGTCTCTACCGTGACGACCCGTTCGATCCTGACCCGGGGCAGCGGACCGTACCGGGTGGTGGCCTACGACTTCGGGATCAAAGAGGCCATGCTGCACCAGCTCGGCGACCTGGCCACGATCACCGTGGTGCCGGCCTCGACAAGTGCCGACGCCGTCCTCGACCTGGGCCCCGACGGGATCTTCCTGTCCAACGGACCCGGGGACCCCGCGGCACTGCCCGGCATCATCAGCGAGATCCGGCGACTCGTCGACCACGGCACGGTGCCGATCTTCGGCATCTGCCTCGGCCACCAGCTCCTGGCCACCGCACTCGGTGCCTCGACCTACAAGCTGCCCTTCGGGCACCATGGCGGAAACCACCCGGTGCGGAGCAACGTCACGGGACGGGTGGAGATCACCTCGCAGAACCACAACTACGCAGTGGCCGCGGACTCGCTGGGGGCGACCGAGGTTACCCACATCAATCTGAACGATGGCGTCATCGAGGGGCTGGCCAGCACCGACATCCCAGCGTTCAGCGTGCAGTACCACCCCGAAGCCGGCCCCGGCCCGCATGATGCCCGCTACCTGTTCGAGGAGTTCCGGATGTTGATGGATGCCAACGGCGGCCCGAGTGGCAAGGATGCCAACGGCGGCCCCAAGGGTGGGGTGGCCTGATGCCCCGCCGTGACGACCTCGAGTCGATCCTGGTCATCGGTTCGGGACCGATCGTGATCGGTCAGGCCTGCGAGTTCGACTACTCCGGGACCCAGGCCTGCCGGGTGCTCGCCGAGGAGGGGTACCGGGTGGTGCTGGCCAACTCGAACCCGGCCACGATCATGACCGACCCGGACATGGCCGATCGGACCTATATCGAGCCGCTCGACCCCGATGTCCTGACCGCCATCATCGAGCGCGAGCGCCCCGACGCGCTGCTGCCCACCCTCGGAGGCCAGACCGCCCTCAACCTCACCATGGCCCTGTCCGAGCGAGGGGTGCTCGAGGCCAACGGCGTCGAGGTGATCGGTGCCAACCCTAAGGCCATCGCCACCGCCGAGGACCGCGAAAAGTTCAAGGCCGCCATGCTGGAGATCGGCCTGTCGGTGCCCGCCTCTGGCTTCGCCCACTCACTGGACGAAGCCATGGCCATCGGGGCCTCGATCGGGTATCC
Organism: uncultured Acidimicrobiaceae bacterium; assembly: GCA_903849265.1. GTDB lineage: Bacteria > Actinomycetota > Acidimicrobiia > Acidimicrobiales > RAAP-2 > Bog-756. Next base: position 552 of record CAININ010000423.1, on the reverse strand, counting down.
GATCATGGTGCGCCCGAGCTACATCCTCGGTGGCGCCGGAACCGGCATCGCCCAGGATCCAGAGGCCTTGATCCGGCTGGCCGCCGAAGGGCTCGACGCCTCGCCGATCGGCGAGGTGCTCGTCGAGCGGTCCATCGCCGGTCAGAAAGAGTACGAGCTCGAGGTCATGCGGGACCACGCCGACAACTGCGTGGTGATCTGCTCCATCGAGAACTTCGACCCGATGGGCGTGCACACCGGCGACTCCATCACGGTGGCACCGGCCCAGACGCTGACCGATGTCGAGTACCAAGAGATGCGCGACGCCGCGTTTGCGTGCATCCGCCGGGTCGGAGTGGAGACCGGAGGGTCCAACGTGCAGTTTGCCGTGGACCCGGCGACCGGTCACCAGACAGTCATCGAGATGAACCCTCGTGTGTCCCGATCGTCCGCGCTGGCCTCCAAGGCCACCGGGTTCCCGATCGCCAAGATCGCCGCCCGCCTTGCCGTGGGCTACCGGCTCGACGAGATCTCCAACGACATCACCGGGGCCACCCCTGCATCGTTCGAGCC
>CAININ010000422.1 GCA_903849265.1 uncultured Acidimicrobiaceae bacterium | reverse complement strand
GTGCTGTTAGCGTTCACCTTGGAAGTGCCCTCCTGTGTTGGAAATGTGTTGCGTCGAGAACAACAGTTTCCCCTACTCGGAGGGCTTTTCCGCGGACGCGGCCAGTTCAGGTCAGGCGGCGTGGTGAATGATCGGGGCTAGGTTCCGTCATCCACGCACTGCTGCGCTCTTGCGAGGTCAGCCGAGGTCCGCAGGCGGATGGCTGCATCAGGCCCCGTCTCCCACCCAGTCGACTGCGGCCTTGGGCCAGGCATCCCTCAGGCGCTCCCAACTCGAGGTCAGCGTCTCGGGAAGGACCCGGGTGTCGGCCACCGTCGTCATGAAGTTGGTATCGCCCCTCCAACGAGGGACGGCGTGGAGGTGGAGATGACGAGGGATGCCCGCACCGGCTGCCTCGCCGAGGTTGGCCCCGAGGTTGACGCCTTCGGGACGGTAGGCCGCCTCGAGCGCGGCGACACCCAACCGTGCCGCAGCCCACAACTCGGCGGCCTCGGGCTCCGATAGATCGCCTAGTGATGCCACGTGACGGAGCGGGATCGCCATCAGATGGCCGCTCGAGTACGGATACGCGTTGAGCACCACCTGCACCGTCTTTCCGACCCAGAGCACCCCGTTGTCCGACGATGGTGGGCCGCTGGCGGCGATCCGGCAGAAGACGCAGTCTTCGGACTCGCCCCCGATGGGAGCCGGTCCGAGTCCGTGGGGGTCCGACCCGCCGCCCGAGACGTAGGCGGATCGCCACCCGGCCCAGAGCCGATCGAGCGTCACGTCGATCGGCTCACGTTGCGCTGGAAGGCTCGGTCGACAACGGGTCGATACGTTCGGTGATCTCAGTCAGGAGCGCCTCTACGAAGGCGCCGCTCGGCACCCCCCGTTCAGGGCGCTCGCTCCCCCGCCGGTTGACGCCGACGGTGCCAGCGGCCACGTCGTCGTCCCCGACCACGAGGATGTAGGGAATCTTGAGCAGCTTCGCCCGGCGGATGCGCGCCCCAAGTGGCTCGTCGGCCGGGTCCACTTCCACCCGGACCCCCTGAGCCCGCAGATCGGCGGCGACTTGGTCGGCGTACCCCTGATGGTCATCTCGCACGCCGAGGACCCGGACCTGCTCTGGTGAGAGCCACACCGGCAGTGCCCCGGCGTAGTGCTCGACCAGGATGGCGAAGAACCGTTCGATGGAACCGAAGAGTGCCCGGTGCAGCATGATCGGACGGTGGCGGGCGTTGTCGGCCCCCACGTACTCGAGTCCGAAGCGCTCTGGCTGGTTGAAGTCGCACTGGATGGTGCTGAGCTGCCAAGTCCGACCGATGGCGTCTTTGACGTCGATGTCGATCTTGGGACCGTAGAACGCGGCGTCCCCCTCTTTGACCGAGTACTCGAGCCTGCTCGTCTCGAGCGCCAGGCGTAGCGCCTCGGTCGCCTTCTCCCAGATCTCGTCGCTTCCCACCGACTTCTCGGGATCCTTGGTCGAGAGATTGAACGTGAAGTCGGTGAATCCGAAGGCCGTCAGGACACTCATGACGAACTCGAGCAGCGAGGCGATCTCGCCTTGCAACTGGTCTTCGGTGCAGAAGATGTGGCTGTCGTCCTGTGTGAACCCACGGATCCGCATCATCCCGTGCAGGGTGCCGGCACGCTCATAGCGGTAGACGGTGCCCAGTTCGAAGAGCCGCAGGGGCAGCTCGCGGTAGCTCCGCTGGCGGCTGTCGAAGATCAGGCAGTGCATCGGGCAGTTCATGGGCTTCGGGTAGTACGTCCCGTTGTCCATCTCCATGGGCGGGTACATCCCGTCCTTGTAGAACCCGAGGTGGCCCGACGTTTCGAACAGGTTGGCGTTGGCCAGGTGTGGGGTGACCACGAACTCGTAGCCGCCGGCGGCGTGGCGGTCTCGGCTGTAGTCCTCCATCAGCTTGCGGACGATGCCGCCCTTGGGATGCCAGACGGCCAGACCCCCACCGAGCTCCTTGGGGAAACTGAACAGGTCGAGCTCGACACCCAGCTTGCGGTGGTCGCGCTTCTCGGCCTCGGCGAGCCGGTGCAGGTGCTCGGCGACGGCGTCGTCGGTCTCCCATGCCGTTCCGTAGATCCGCTGCAGCTGCTGGCGCTTCTCGTCCCCTCGCCAGTAGGCGCCGGCCACACGCATCAGCGCGAAATGGCCGAGCTTGCCGGTGGACGGGACATGCGGTCCACGGCACAGATCGGTGAACTCCGGCGAGTTCCAGTAGGTGGAGACGCCGTGCTCCCCTGCGCCCTCAGACGCCGCGTCGACCTCGTCCTGTCCGGCCCCGACGGCCTCGATGATCTCGCGCTTGAACGGCTGGTCGCCGAAGAGCTCCAGCCCCTCGCTGATGGTGTGCTCGTGCCGGACGAAGGGCTGGTCCTCGGCCATGACGGCCCGCATCTGGGCGCTGATCCGCTCCAGGTCATCATCGGTGAAGTGGGCTCCGCCGGGCAGCTCGAAGTCGTAGTAGAAGCCGTCTTCGATGACCGGTCCGATGGCGAAGTGCGCCCCTG
>CAININ010000421.1 GCA_903849265.1 uncultured Acidimicrobiaceae bacterium | reverse complement strand
CCGCACCTCTTCTTGTGCCATGACCCGCAGTGCGAACCCTGGATCGAAGCCCACGTCGCGGATGAGGACGCAGTAGGTGCCCGAAAGCAGCGCCGAAAAGGCGATCCACCATCCCCCGCCGTGCATCAGCGGGCACAGAGTGATCGCGCCCGGAAGCGGGTAGTCGCCCCGGGCTCGAGCGGCGACGTCGTCGAGGTTTGTCACCGGCTCGATGCCGAGGAGCGCATTGCCGCCGCCGCCCACCACCGAGAGGTAGATGTCCTCGTGGCGCCACATCACACCCTTGGGCATGCCGGTCGTGCCACCGGTCCACAGCCCGTAGAGGTCGCTCGGCCCGCGGTCGGCTACCACGGGTCGCTCGGCCGAATGGGCAGCCAGCAGTTCCTCGTAGCGATGGTCGGCCACCACCACGGGGCACGACCAGTTCAGTCCCTTGGCCGCTCGTTCGGCCCGGTCTTCGAGGTCGGGCTCGGTCACCACGAGCTTCAGATCAGCGTTGTCGAACAGATAGTCGAGCTCTTCGTCGACGTACCGGAAGTTGACGTTGACCGGCACCGCCCGCACCTTGAAGGCGGCCAGGGTGAGCTCGATGTACTGGTTGCCGTCATAGAGGTGGCATCCGACGAAGTCCCCGGGGCCGACCCCGAGGCCGACCAGCGCGTGCGCCAGCTGGTTGGCCCGGGCGTCGAGCTCGGCAAAGGTGAGCCGCACCTCGTCCCCCGACGTCGATCGGACGACCAAGGCCGTTGCGTCCGGCGTGGTGTCGACCACTGTTTCGAAAATGTCGGCGAAGTTCAGTCCTGCCATGGTCCCCCCCGGGCTCAGGTATACATCGATCGTACCAAGCGCGGCGTCCCGAACTCCTCCGTTTTCAACGGCCGTATCGCCCTGCTTCCCCGGCTCTACGCCAAGCTGAGCTCCACGGTGCCGCCGGCCGGATCGGCTCTGGCGATGAGCGAGCCGGGCACGGACAGCGAGCGATGGGGAGTCGAGTGCCGGAGACGGTGTCGGCCCAGTTCGCGTCCACCTTGACTGGCCACGACCAGGCGGCGGTCCGAGAAGACCTTGCTGCGCAAGAGGAGCCGGGCCGGCGCGTCCCTTGGATCGACGACGGCGGGCACCACCGAGCACAGGGGCGCCACCGTGATGACCGACAGGCCGGTGACCGGTCCTGCCCCTCGACCCGGGCCCGAGGAGGACCACTGCCCAGCCAGGCGCCGTCCTGCGGTCCTGCCTGTGAGTGCGGCCAGTCCTGCTGTCTCCCCGGGATGGACCAGAGCCCCAGCGGCCAGCACTCCGGGACGTGACGTCCGCCCCCACCCGTCGGTCAGGGGCCCACGGGTCGACTGCTCCATCGACAGTCCGGCCCGGCGGGCCAGGTCGTTGTCCGGTATCCAGTCCCCGGTGAACACCACGGTGTCGGCGTCGATGCACTCGACGGCACCGGTCACCAGGTCCTCGACTTCCACCGATTCGAGCCGTCCGTGACCGCGCAGTCCGATCACCCGCGACGATGCCCGCAGTGGCACCCGCAGACCACGGCGGGCGAACCAGGCGAAGGCGGACACCGTCTGGTGACGGGGAAGGTCGGTGACCATGGCCACCGTGGCGACCCCGGCATGGCGCAGGGTCAAGACAGCCGAGTAGGCCACGTGTTCGGCACCGACCACCACCGCCCGGCTCCCCACCGGAAGCCCACCCGCGACCCACTGCTGGAGCTGTCCAGTGGTGAACACCCCGGCGGGGCGGTCGCCCGGCACCAACCGGGCCGACCGAGGCCGCTCCCGGGCACCGGTGGCAAGGAGGACAGCCCCTGGATGCATTGATTCGATCCCGTCGGGGCCGGCGAGACTGATCGAGCCGTCGTCACCGAGGGCGGTGGCTGTGGTTCGCAGACGGACCCGCACACCTGCCCGCTCGGCACGGCGGGCAAGCCGGCGGGCATAGGCCGGGCCGGACATCGACCGGTGGAGGTCTTGCAGGCCGAACCCGTTGTGTTCGCAGTGCCGGGGCACTCCGCCCGCCTCGGCCTCACGGTCCACCACTAGGACCGGGCCGATCCCCCGTGAGGCCAGTTCGAATGCCGCGGTAAGACCGGCCGGTCCGGCCCCTACGACCAAGACCGCCGGGTCGGTCACGGGGTCACCCGGGCCAGCACAGCCGGGTCCGTGTCGGTTTCGTCAGCCACCAACGCCAGCACGGCGGCACCGCAGTAGAAGCCCTGGCAGCGACCGTTCATGGCCCGGGTCCGTCGTCGCACGCCACCAAGGTCTGTGGCCGGCACCACGGCATGGCACGCATCACGGACCTCGCCCCGGCTGACCTGCTCGCAGTGACAGAGAGGCGTTCCATAGGCGGGGTCCTCGGCGATCCGGGACGCATTCTGCAGGGGACGGACCTGAAGCTCCCCCAAGGGGGGCATGACCGGCACGCCCACGTCGACCACAGGCCGACTCCAGCGCGCACCCGCCTCAGCAAGGAGGCCGGCGACGTGTTCGGCGATGGCCATCGAGGCCGTCAGCCCGGTGGAACGGATGCCGCCGACCGTCACGTAGCTGCGGTCTTCGTGAAGTCGGATCTGGTAGTCGCGGTGTTCGGTGGCGGCCCGCAGCCCGGCGTAGGTGGCCGTCACCTCTTCGTGCACCAATGCCGGCAGGATCCGCTCGCCGGCAGCCAGCAGGGCGGCGAGTCCTTCCGCCGTGGTCCCGGTGTCCGTCCGGTCCTCCAGATCCTCCGCCGTCGGACCGAGGAGCACGTTGCCCCAGGTCGTCGGCGACACCAGCACCCCCTTGGTCTGCTCGGTTGGAACAGGCAGAAGGATGTGGGTGAGGAGGCTCCGGGCGAAGGTGTCGAAGACGATGAGCTGACCCCGTCGAGGGGTCACAGTGAAGTCGTCGTACCCGAGCATCCGATCGATCAGGTCGGCACCGAGTCCGGCCGAGTTGATGAGCCATCGGGCCCGCACCGTGCCGTGCGGGACACGGATCTCGTGCCCGTCATTAGTAGCGGACAACTCGAGCACCGGGGTCGACAGCGTCAGCACCGCCCCGGCGGACACCGCTTCGGTGGCGAAGGCAAGGGTCACCGACCAGGGGTCGATCACCCACTCGTCGGGGACCAACAGGCCCGATCGAGCCCCGTCACCGAGGTTCGGTTCGCGGCGACGGACCTCGGTGGCATCCAGCACTGCCGCCTCGGTGCACCCGTTGGCGATCGCCTTGGTCGCCAAACCAGCCAGGGCCGCCTCCTGCTCGTCGTCCCAGGCCACTAGCAGTGCTCCGGTGCGCTCGACCGCAATACCGGCTGCATCCGCATATCGGGCCAGCAGGTCGTGACCCCGCGCCACCAGCCGCGACTCCAGAGACCCCGGGACGGTGTCGAACCCGGTATGCAGGATGGCGGTGTTGGCCTTCGAGGTGCCGTCGCCCACGTCGGCCGCACGGTCGAGGATCACCACCGAGGCGCCGGCCTTGGCCAGGCGCCTGGCGATGGCGCACCCGACCACCCCGGCACCCACGACAGCGACATCGAACTCCGATGGGTCGGTGACGCGGGTAGAAACCAGGGCCGGACGAGTACTGGTCACAGGTCAGTCACCCCCAGCTGCAGCGATGGCACGGTTGGCAGCATCGGCGAACCGTTCCATGAGTTCGCCCGCACGGCCGGGGTCCATCTTCGGTTCATAGCGGGCAGCCGATTCGGGACGCGGCCCATCGAGCCCTTCAGTTCCTCGGGTGCCATCGACCGCGAGACCCACCCGGGCCAGGGCCGCCACACCGAGGGCAGTGGCATGCGGTGAGGCGAAGACCTCCACCGGAATCTGCAGCAGGTCCGCTTGGTACTGCATCAAGAACGCCGAGCGGGTGAGTCCACCATCGACCCGCAGTTCGAGGAGCGGCCCGCCCAGGTCGTCAGCGGCTGCGACAGCGAGCATGGCGACCTGGGCGGCCAATCCCTCCAGGGTGGCCCGCACCACGTGGGCCGGAGATGTGTGGAGGCCGAGGCCCTCGAGGGTGCCTTTGGCTGACGGACGCCAGTACGGAGCCCCCAGGCCGGCCAACGCAGGGACCATAGTGACGCCAGCAGCATCGTCAACCGATGTGGCCACGGCATCGAGGTCCTCAGCACTACGCAGCAGGCCCATCTCGACGAGCCACGACACGGCAGCACCTGCGGTGTAGCTCTGGCCGTCGAGGCAGTAGGCGGCCGATCCGGGCACGTCCCACGCCACCGATGCCGACAGCCCGTGGGTCGACCTGCGCGGGTCTGCTCCGGTCGTGACGAGCAAGAAGGCACCCGTGCCGTAGGTGCACTTGGCCTG
>CAININ010000420.1 GCA_903849265.1 uncultured Acidimicrobiaceae bacterium | reverse complement strand
TCTGTGTCCCGAACTCATAGACACCAAGATCTTCCAGTCCACCCGCAACGCCCCAGCCGCACTCGGGTTCCCTCCTCCGGCTGAGTTTCCTATCGACCAGATCGCCGAGGCCATGGGGACGGTCGCCATGCGCCCAGCCGATATGGCAGCAGACGTCGCCTATGCGGTGCGGGCCAATGAGTTCTGGATCCTCACCCACCAGTCCACGCTGGGCCGTGTCCACAATCGCAATCGCCGGCTCGAGCAGGGGCGCAACCCGAAGTTCGGGGCCTAGGCCCGATGGCCGAAGCATTGCCGAGTGATCCTGTTGCGGCGGAGGACGCGGTAGTCGACGGACGCTCGGCCATCCGGGACCGTAACCGCGACGCCGTGCTCGACGCCGTGCTCGACCTGTTCTCCGAGGACAACCTGAGCCCGGGGCCCGAAGAGGTCGCGCTGCGGGTCGGGCTGTCGGTGCGCTCGGTCTACCGCTACTTCGATGACCACGACTCGCTGACCCGGGCGGCCATCGCCCGCAACATCGAAAAGGTCACTCCGCTGTTCTTGATCCCCGCCATCGGCGAAGGGGAGCTCGACAGTCGGATCGACCGGTTCGTCGATGCCCGCCTGCGGCTGCAAGTAGCGGTGGGCCCGACGTTTCGGGCCGCCCGCATCCGCGCCACCTTCGACCCGCTGGTCCGGGACGATCTGGACGCGTCGCGGACGTTCCTGCGCCAGCAGATCGAGCGGCACTTTGCCTCGGAGTTCACTGGATTCGACGAGGCCAGGGCCAGCGCCCGAGTGGCTGCGGTGGACTCGCTGTTCACGTTCGAGTCACTCGATCACTATCTGGTCCACCGCACTCTCGAACCCTCGGGCGCCCGGCCGCTCCTGGTCGACGCGCTCTTCGCCCTGCTCCGCCCGTGATGCCCACTCGCTCCTGATGCAGAACTGCACGATCACTGACCTGCCCCCTGGGGCCCGACGAAAGGATGCACCCTGATGGCCAACTCGCTCGAGTACCCGTTCGGCAAGATCAACACCGAGACCGCCGGCCGCTGGATCCAGATGCCACCCGAGGACGACGGAGCGGTCTGGATGCTCAACCTCATGAAGTACAAGCCGGTCGCTGACTACGGCGACGGGACCACGTCCAAGATCTCCGGCCGTGAGGCCGACGACATCTATGCCCCGACCACGGTGCTCGCCGAGCTCGGTGCCACCGTGCCGCTCTTCGGCGACGTCACCCATCAGGTGACCGACGACGTCGCCTGGGAGCGGATCGGTATCGTCCGCTACCCGAGCCGGGCATCGTTCTTCGCCATGCAGAACCGGGAAGACTTTCAGAAGCAGTACGTCCACAAAGAGGCGGGTATGGAGACCACGATCGTCATGGGCTGCCTGCCGATCACCGTGGCCGACCCGTCCGATGCCGGCAGCGGCCCGATCGTGATGCGGGTTCGACGGTTCGACGAAGGTGCCACCCCAGGGTCCGATCCGACGGGTGTCACTCCGGTGGCCCACTTCGCGGTCGACGGCGTGATCCTGGGCGACGACCGGGTGTGGGACGACGTGCGGTTCGACCGGGTAGATGAGGCAGCCCTGGCCGATCTGGCTGTCACCGAGGGTGTGGCCGAGCAGGTCGTGGTCGTGATCGCCCCGTTCATCGAGGACCTCATCGGTTCCGTCCAGACGGGCGGGGTCTGAGCGAACATGGAGATCCTGCGCACACCTGATGAACGATTCGAAGGACTGGTCGACTTCCCCTTCGCCCCGCACTACCGAGAGGTGACGACCGAAGACGGCACGTTGCTGCGGATGCACTTCCTCGACGAGGGCCCCCGGGACGCGGCTCCGGTCTTGCTGCTCCACGGAAACCCGTCGTGGAGCTACCTCTACCGGCACATGATCCCGGGACTGGTGGCCCGAGGCCACCGGGTGGTGGTGCCCGATCTGATGGGCATGGGTCGTTCCGACAAGCCCGCAGACCAGGACGTCTACACCCTGGCGCATCATGTGGACTGGCTCAGCCAGTGGCTGGTGGGCGAGGACCTCCAACACATCACGCTGTTCTGTCAGGACTGGGGTGGAACGGCCGGCCTCAACCTCCTGCCGCTCCACGGTGAGCGCTTCGACCGGGTGATCGCCTCGAACACGGGGCTGCCCGAGGGCCGTGGCATCAACAAGTTCATGGAGGACTGGCTGGTGTTCAGCCAGTCCGTCGACGAACTGCCGATCGGAATGCTGATGAACGGCGGGACGACCCGCGCGCTGAGTGCCGAGGAAATCCGCGCCTACGGGGCGCCGTTCCCCGACGGCACCTACCAGGCGTCACCCAAGCGGTTCCCGCTCCTCATCCCCGTGCAGCCCGAGAACCCTGGGGTGCCCCAGACCAAGGCGACCTGGGTGTACCTGGAGACCTGGGAGAAGCCGTTCTTGACCGTCTTCGGCGACAAGGACCCGGTGGCGTACGGATCCGGCGCCCACACCGTGTTTCAGAAGCGGATCCCCGGGGCCCAGGGGCAGCCCCATGTCGTGCTCGAGGGACCGAACCACTTCATCCAGGAAGACGCACCTGACGAGCTGATCGAGATCATCGACAGGTTTATCCGGGCCTAGCGTCGTCGGCGCTCACGCCGTGACGTGCGTCGTGGCGACACTCATGGCGACGAGGATCATCACGACGCCGATGACGACGTCGAGGGCGCGCCACGTCGCCGGGCGGGACATCCACCGTGACGCGGCCCGGGCTCCGTACCCGAGCCCGGTGAACCACGCGATCGACCCGGCGCAGGCCCCGGCCGCGAATAGCCACCGGTTGGCCCCGTACTGGTTGGCGATCGAGCCCAGCAGCAACACGGTGTCCAGGTAGACGTGGGGGTTGAGGAACGTGAAGGCGAGCGTCGTCGAGGCGACCACGGCCAGCGACGGGGGTGCGGACGAAGACGGCAGCAGCACCTCGCGCCGGGTGGCACGCCAGAAGGAGTGGAGCGCGTATCCGACCAAGTAGGCGACCCCGACCCATCGAAGGACCTCGAGCACCAGCGGGTAGGTACGGGTGAGTCGGCCGATCCCACCTACGCCGAGCACGATGAGGAGAACGTCGGAGGTCCCACAGATGACCACCGCCGTGCCGACATGGGTACGGGTGAGCCCCAACCGCAGCAGGTAGGCGTTCTGCGCGCCGATGGCGACGATCAGGGACAGCCCGGTCAGCAGTCCGGCGAGGGCGGCGTTCACGAGGAGTCAGCCTTGCATGTCGATGGCACCCCCGACGCACCCGACACACTCGACACACCCGACACAGTCGGTGCGGTGATGTCGGGCGGAATCAAGTGGGCGCCGATACGATCCGGAGGGTCGCGGACGACCTCGCCGTCCGGGCATCCACCGAGGAGGCCGCCATGCCCACCGTCGAGACAGTCCGTGGACCGGTCGACACCGCCGACTTGGGGCGCACCTACATGCACGAGCACATCTTCGTGCTCACCCCTGATGTCCAGCAGAACTACCCGGACGAGTGGGGGGACGAAGCAGAGCGCCAGGCCGACGCCGTAGCCAAACTGTCCGCCTTGGCTGCATCTGGGGTGCGGACCATCGTGGACCCGACAGTGATCGGGCTGGGTCGCTACATTCCCCGGATCCAGCAGGTGGCCGAGCGGGTCCCTGATCTGAACATCGTGGTGGCCACCGGTTGCTACACGTATCAGGACGTCCCGTTCTTCTTCCATCACCGCTCAGCGGCGGTGCGGACTCTGCTCGGCATGGCAGAGCCAGAGCCCATGGTGTCGATGTTCGTCGGCGACATCACCGAGGGGATCGCCGGCACTGGGGTCCGGGCGGGGATGCTCAAGTGCGCCATCGACGAGCCGGGGATGACGCCGGGCGTCGAGCGGGTGATGCGGGCGGTGGCGAAGGCGCACCTCGCCACAGGCTGCCCGATCACCATCCACACCCACCCCGGCACCCATCAGGGGCTCGAGGTGCAGCGAGTCATGAGAGAGGAGGGCGTCGACCCTGGGCGGGTCGTGCTCGGCCACAGCGGCGACTCCACCGACGTGGATCACCTGTCTCGACTGGCCGCAGACGGGTTCTGGCTGGGCATGGATCGGTTCGGGATCAACCTCGACACGACGTTCGAGGCCCGGGCGGACACGGTGGTCGAACTCTGTCGGCGGGGGTTTGCCGACCGAATGGTCTTGGCCCACGATGCTGCCTGCTACATCGACTGGATCGAGCCTGAGGCACTCCCGTTCCTCCCGCAGTGGAACTACCTACACATCGAACAAGAGGTACTGCCCTACCTGCGCGACCACGGGGTGACCGAGCAGCAGATCACCACGATGCTGGTCGCCAACCCCCGGCGGTTCTTCGAGGGCGGCTGAGCCGACGCAGCTTCTGCAGTCGACGCAGCGGCCTAGGGAGTAAGGGTGGCAGCGTTACCCGGCTGGCCGCATGTTGTCGGTGCTGCCTTGCCAACTACTCGGTTGTTCATCCAGGCCAGGATGGCCGGAGCTGCGCTGTAGACGACGGTCCCATGCGTAGCCCCGGTGACGTGCAGGTACTCCACGGTGTCGTGGATGGGACAGGCCGACGACGTTACGAATGCATCGGTCAGCGCCGGCGGTACGGTGCCGTCCGCCGTCCCCTGGACCACCAGCATCGGCACCTCGGTCCGTACCCGGCCCGGGTCGTTGGCCTTGGCGTGGGCGAGGACGTTCGGGTCGGTCGCCGCGCTCGCGGCAAAGGTCTGGGCGGGCTGAACGTGCTGGGCGACGATGGCTGCGCCCAGTTGGGTGTCGCAGCCCTTGGTCACCTCGGTCGAAGCGAACTGGGCGCCGGAGGGCGTCAAGACGGATCCGATCGAGAGGTCGTTGTAGGTCTGGGTCCATGAGTAGGTGGTGGGGATGCTGAACGGAAGGAACTGCGAGCCGGTGGGCGTGCCGACGATCGAGATCAGCGTGCTGAGACCGGTTGCCGGGGCGGCGGCCACCACGCCGATGACATGCAGAGACGGTGCATAGCTTGGAGCCATCTCAGCGGCGAACAGTGCGGCATGCCCTCCCTGGGAGTGGCCGTAGATGACGACCTTGTTCGAAGCGTGCAGTCCGTTCAACTGATAGGTGGCCCGAGTGGCGTCGAGCACGGCCCGGCCCTCGCTCGAGCCGAGCAGGTAGGGATGGACTCCGTCGGCGACGCCCAGTCCTTGGTAGTCGGCGGCCGATACGACGTAACCGGCCGTGAGGTAACGGGCGAGCGCCGGGATCAGATAAGGCCCACCGCCACTGGTCGAGGTGAAGAGCGAAGGTCCGCACTGGGCGGCAAAGCCCGAAGTGCCGTGGGCCCAGGCGATCAGCGGGTAGCCGTTGTTGGGAGCGGGCGAAGGCGGTGTGATGACGTAGCCGGACTCGGCCCTGTCGGCCCCGTAGATGGTGGTGGAGTGGTAGAGGATCCTCCAGACCGTGGCGCCGGATGGCACCCCGGGCACACCGGTGACCTTGACCGAGCGGATGAGCGTGCCGGGTGCGGCAGGCGATAGCGGCGACGGGGGTGTGTAGAACGAGGTCGTCGACGCCGCGACGGACACCGATCGTCCTGACGGAGTGGACGGGGCGGTGGCACTCGATGATGAGCAACCTGCGAGACCCGCGATCACGGCGAGGGCAGCAGCTGTCGTCCATGCGGTTCGGCCAGCACCCCGTCGCTTCGATGTCACTCTCATTGCCATTCCCCCTGCCGTCGGTTCCGGCCGAACGCTAGCGCGGCCTGAGCGAGGCGACCCAGGCGGGACCGTTGACGACCTGGTACCAGGTCGTCCTCTTTGAACCTAGCGAGTCCCGAGCAGTGCACCCTGGCGGGCCCACAGCTCGGTGTGCATGGCAGCAGGCAGGTCGTGGCCCATGCCGTCGATGACCCACAGCTCGGCACCTGGCACGGCCGCCGCCGTAGCTTCGCCACCGGGCAGTGTGACCAGGGGGTCGGCGGCACCGTGGACGACGAGCGTGGCCACGTCTACGCCACTCAGGTGCTCGGTACGGTCCGGTGAGGCGAGGATGGCTGCCAGCTGGCGCATCGTGCCCACGGGGTGGTTGCCCCGGTCGTAGTGGAGGCCGGCCCGATGCCGCAGCCCGGCCTCGTCAAAAGGGAACCCTGGCGAAGAGATGATGCGGGACCCGGCGACGGACTGATTGATCGTCGCTTCGCGGCCGTCTGCTGGCGGCACTAGCAGTGCCTGCATCGCCTCTGGCGTCGGCGGGCCGACCGTCGGGCCCGGGGTCGACATGATCGACGTCAACGTCAGGGTGCGTTGCGGGTGGTCGATGGCGAACTGCTGGGCGATCATCCCGCCCATCGACACTCCGAGG
>CAININ010000419.1 GCA_903849265.1 uncultured Acidimicrobiaceae bacterium | reverse complement strand
GGTGTCGGTGGTGTCGGTGGTGTCGGTGGTGTCGGTGGTGTCGGTGGTGTCGATCGTGTCGATCGGGTCGATCGGGTCGATCGGGTCGGTGGTGTCGATCGGGTCGGTGGTGTCGGTGTCCGTCTCGTCCGACTCCGACCCACCCACGTCGTCGCCCACGTCCTCGATGAGGTCGGGCACGATCACCGGAGCCGTCGCCGCGACATCGACCTTGGTGGTCGGCCGCGCGTCGAGCGTGTCCACCGCGGTGCGGTCACGGGGCACTTTTTGACTCACGACCTTGGACGAGCCGCCCGGAGCCATGGTGACGCCGTACAGGGCATCGGCCGCCTCCATCGTGCGCTTCTGATGGCTCACGATGATCAGCTGCGCCTCTTCACGGAACTCGTTGACGAGGGCGAGGAACCGCATCAGGTTGACGTCGTCGAGGGCCGCCTCGACCTCGTCCATCAGGTAGAAGGGCGACGGCCGGCTGCGGAACACCGCGAACAGGTAGGCCATGGCCACCAGTGAGCGCTCGCCACCCGACAGCAGCGACAGGCGGCGGACGTTGCGGCCGGCGGGCCGGACTTCGACCTCGACACCGGTATCGAGGAGGTTCTCCGGATTGGTCAGCGACAGGCGCCCCGTCCCACCCGGGAACAGCGAGGTGATCAGGTTCGAGAAGTGCTCGTTGACATCGGCGAAGGCCGAGTCGAAGACGTGCATGATCTCCTCGTCGAGCGTGCGGATGACCTGGCGCAGCTCGCGCTGCGCCTTGCGCACATCCTCCACTTGGGACTCGAGGAACTGATGGCGCTCGCCGAGCTCGGACAGCTCCTCCATCGCCAGGGGATTGACCGGCCCGATGGCCGCCAGCTCTGTCTCGAGCTGCGTGACCCGGGTGACGGCGTCGACCCCCTCAGGCAGCTCGGGTACGGGTGCGTCGAGGGCGTCCTCAGGTCCGCACGCCAGGTCACGTCGCAAGGTCTCGACGACCGACTCCCGTCGGACGGTCGCCTCGACCAAGTCGAGCTCGGCCTTCTGCAGCCGGCTCCTCGCCGCAGCGAGCTCGTGCTCGCTGACCGCCCGCTGACGGCGCAGCTCCTCGAGGCGTGCCCCTCCGGCCCGCACTGCCTCGAGTTGGCGACGATGGCGATCACGGAGCGATGACAGCAGGGCATCCAGACCGGACTGCGCCTCGGCGACGACTCCCAAAAGGCGCTCGACTGCGGTGGCATCGGCTTCGAGCCGGGTCCTGCGCTCGGCTGCCTGCTGGCGCTCTTCGGCATGACCCGTGAGCCTCCGCTCGACTTCGGTGAGCCGCTCGCCGAGGACCCGGCGACGCTCGATCAGCCCGGCCGTTCGGACCTCCCACTCGTTGCGTGCGGCTGCTGCTGCGGTGATCTGCTCGTCGATCCGTTTGCGCTCTTCGCGGGCCGAGGCCACCCGCTCGGCGGCCCGGAGCCGCTCGTTCTCCAGGACCGGCATACCGGCGACCAGCTCGGCCACCCGGGTGGCGTCGCGCCCGATCCGCTCCTCCAGCTCGGCCCGGTTGCGGCGGATCTCTTCGAGCTCGGTCCCGAGCAGGTCGCGGTCGCCGGACACCCTTTGGCGACCGACCCGGGCGGCCTGGTGCGCCACCTCGTTGCGGTCGTCGCCCCGAACCGCATCGGCGGCCGCCTCGCGGCTGGTCTCGACTTCGGCACGCGCACTGGTGCGCTCTTCGGCCGCTCGTCCCGCTTCGCCGGTCGCCACCTCGGCCCGGTCGCGCGCTTCGTCGACCACGGCGGCCGTGACGACTCCGCTGCCGGCGCGAACCCGCCAGCCCGTCTGTGAGAACCGGTCGCCGTCACGGGTCACGACCACGAGGTCAGGTCGGGACAGGGCCAGGTCGATGGCCTCGGACCAGCCGCGCTGGGCGCAGCACGATCCGTACAGCAACGTGTCGAGCACCGCGTCGAGTCCGGGGTAGCTGCGGCCGCCCGATCGGGGCCGGACATGGCTCCGGATCGACTCGGTTCCCTCGGGGGTGGCCGGACCAGAGAGGCCTGTGCGCAATGAGGCAGCGGACTCGGTCAGGGCCAGCACGGCGCCCGTGGCTCCACCTTGGCGGAGGCGCGACAGCGCGGCCCGAGCTGGCTCGCTCCCGGATACAACGACGGCGGCCAACGAAGCACCAGCTGCAGCCTCGAAGGCCTCTTCCCAGCCACTGTCGACTTCGACGAGGTCGAGCAGCGTGCCGACGACGCCGTCGACCCCGGCGAGCAGTTCGGCTCCCGCAGCACCTCGAGCCTCATCGAGCGCCCGCTCGAGGGCGTCGGCACGGGCCTGAGAACGGGCCTGCTCTTGCTCGGCCTGGCGCAGTGCCTCTTCAGCCAGTTCGAGGCGCCGAGTGGCGGCCACATGGGCAGCCTCGGTCTCCGCCCGCGCTGCCTGCAGGCGGAATCGGCTCTGCTCGGTCTCGGCCAGCCGCTCGCCCAGTTCGTGATCCTCGCCCTCGAGGAGTCCGGACCGACGCTCCACGGCTCCTTGGCGAGCGACGAGCTGATCCAGGGTCCGGCGGTCGCGCTCCAGGGCGTGCTCGAGCGAGTTGAGCTGTCCCCGGGCAACCGTGACGGCCTCTTCGGCTTGGCGCAGCTCCGTCCCGTCGCCCCTCGAGGCCAGATGCTCCTCGAGCTCGGCCACCATTGCCGACTCGGTCGCGAGTAGGACGTCCTGTTCGGGTGCGAGGTCTGTGGCCTCTTGCTCGGCAGACGCCAGCTCTTCGGCCAGTCGGGCCCCTTCGGCTTCCAGGGTGGAGACCACGTCGGCGTCTGCTGCGGCATCGAGCGCCTGGGCCAGGGAGCGCTTTCGCTCCCTCAGCACGCCGGACAGGCCGCGAGCCCGCTCGACCATGCCCTCGGTGCGCCCCAGCGCTGCGGTCAGGTCGGACTCGCGCTCGGCCGACAACTCGTCAGCGGTGCGCTCAGAGTCGGCGTCGAGTTCACCAAGAGCGGCCTGGAGACTGGTCTCCTTTGCTCGCTGCTCATCTTGCAGCTGCAGACCCTCAGCACGCTGGCGATCCAAGGAGCCCAGCTCGGTCCCGGCCACATGGAGGCGCACGGCCCGCAGCTCATCGGCCAGCCCGGTGAAGGAGCGGGCGGCGGCGGCCTGGCGCTCGAGAGGACGGATCTGGCGCTTTACTTCTCGGACCAGGTCGAACAGGCGCTCGAGGTTCTCTTCGGTGGAAGAGAGCCGGCGCTCCGCACGCTCGCGCCGGCGGCGGAACTTGAGGACACCGGCCGCCTCTTCGATGACCGAACGGCGATCCTCGGGTCGAGCCTCCAAGATGGCGTCGAGGTGTCCCTGGCTGATGATGACGTGCTGCTGGCGCCCGACGCCGGTGTCAGATAGCAGCTCTTGGATGTCCAGGAGTCGGCACGGGGCCCCGTTGATCGAATACTCGCTGTCGCCCGAGCGGAACAGCGTCCGAGTGATCGTCACCTCGGCCAGGTCCGCCGACAGCTTTCCCGAACTGTTGTCGATGGTCAGAGAGACTTCGGCGCGCCCCAGGGCCGGCCGGTTGGACGTCCCCATGAAAATGACGTCTTCCATTTTGGCCGAGCGCACCGTGCGGGGACCCTGGGCGCCGAGCACCCATGCCACCGCGTCGACCACGTTCGACTTGCCGCTGCCGTTCGGGCCCACGACGACCGTGACGCCGGGCTCGAACTCGAGCACGGCGGGATCGGCAAATGACTTGAACCCTTTGAGGGAGAGCGACTTCAGGAACACCGGGCGCTAACCTATCGGGGCCCGCAGGCTGCCGCAGAAGCCCTGCTCAGACCTGGCAATGGTCGCAGAAGTACGTCGAGCGCCCACCGGACTTGACCTTGACGATGACCGAGCGGCAGCGGCGGCAGGCCTGTCCCTCGCGGTCGTAGGCCTGATGCTGCTCCTGGTACTCGCCCACCGCTCCGAACAAGTCGCGGTACTGCTCGTCAGCGAGCGACGATCCCCGGCGTTTGACCGCCTCGGTCAGGGTCTCCACCATCGACCGGTAGAGGCGGCGGACCTCCTGGGACGACAGGGAGTTGGACAGGCGGTCGTAGCGGAGTCCTGCTGCGAACAGGATCTCGTCGGCATACAGGTTGCCGATGCCGGCTACGAAGTCCTGATCCATCAGTAGGGGCTTCAGCGCTGCCTTGTGAGAAGAGAGCAAGACCCAGAACTTCTCCCAGCTCATGATCTCCTCGAGCGGGTCGAACCCCAGGTGGGCCAGTTCGGGCAGCGCCGGCTCGCCCTCGGCCGGTGCAGCCGATACGAAGAGCTCGCCGAAGGTTCGAGGGTCGACGAAGCGCAGCTGGCCGCCCTGGGTGAAGGTGATCACCGCGTGCGTGTGCGTGACCTTGGCTTCCTTGACATTCTTCACCCGGTGGAGCTGTCCGCTCAATCCGAGGTGGATTACGAGGGTGGCTCCGTCGTCGAGGACGACGAGGATGTACTTGCCAGCCCGGTTGATGGCCGTGATCGATCGCCCCTCGAGCTGAGCCCGGAACTGCTTGGCGCTCGGATGGCGGCGGACGGTGCGACCATTGCGCACCTCGACGGCCTTGATCTTCTTGCCGATTACCTCACCCTGGAGGTCCCGTCGAATGGTCTCTACTTCGGGAAGCTCAGGCATTTTCCCCGCCTCTCTCGTCTTCCAACGATTCACAGGCCACCTGGGCGGCAACCTGCTCGGCGTCCTTCTTGGATCGCCCCTCCCCCGCACCGAGGCGCTGGCCAGCAACGTACACCGTGGCCAGGTACCTCCGAGCATGATCGGGCCCGGAACCTTCTAATTCATAGTGCGGGACGCCTCTGCCGAGCCGGACGGCCTCCTCTTGGAGTCGGCTCTTGTGGTCGGACTCTCCCGGCTCGTCGACCGCCACGGTGATCCGATCCCCTAAGAGCTGAAGTACCAGGTCACGGGCACTGTCCATGCCTCCGTCGAGGTAGACGGCGCCGATGACGGCCTCCATGGTATCGGCAAGGATCGACTCCTTGTCGCGGCCCCCGGAAGCATCCTCACCCTTGCCCAGACGAAGGTGGGCAGGAATTCCCAGTTCATGGGCTACATCGGCCAAGACTCGGGCATTCACCACGGAAGCCCGTACCTTCGACAGCGTTCCGTCGGACAGCTCGGCGTAGTTGCGATAAGTGTCGTCGGCCACGATCAACCCCAGAACCGCGTCACCTAAGAACTCGAGACGTTCGTTGGAGGCCCGACCGCCCTGCTCAGAGCACCACGACCGGTGGGCTAGCGCCCGAGCGAGCAGGTCAGGGTCGGCGAAGTTGTGGCCCAGCCGCCCCTCGAGCGCGTCGTCGCCGACCGCACCGCCGACGTCGTCGCCTTGCGCCATTCGATCCTCAGGACTGCCTGATTTTGGCGTCCACATAGTCGACTGCGTCGCGGACGGTCCGAAGCTCTTCGAGATCCTCGTCATCGATCCGGAAGCCGACCGAGCGCTCGCTCAACTCTTCTTCGAGTCCCTCGACCAGTTCGATCAGGGCCAACGAGTCGGCATCGAGGTCTTCGGCGAACGACGAGGACTCGGTGATGGTCGACGGTTCGATCTCCAGGATGTCGGCCAGGAGCTCGCGGACGAGCTCCAGGATCTGCTGGCGGTCGAGGGGACCCTTCTCCACGTGGGTCTCAGCGGGCACGGCGTCTCCTGTTTGCGGTCGATTGCCGAGCCGGAACTCGGCTCTGCACACTGGAGATGTTACCCGAGGCCGGAGTGGCTCACGAAGACGCCGGCATCCGCTTGCGGTGCCGGTGCCACCGACGGGTCTGCCGTCCTCGTTCTTCGGGACCAGCACGGCGGGGTGCCCGAGTGCCGGGGTGCCGGGGCGCAACGGGGCTTCTCCTTCGAGGTCGATCCTCGGTCCACAGCCGCCGTTCGGCCAGGAACCCGATTTCAAACTGGACCGGCCACACTATGAAGCCGCCGGCGGAATCAGAACCCGACGCATGCAAGGCGTCGGTGACGCTGAACCATCGGACGGTTCGAGATCGAATGCCTGTCGACGATCCGACCTCGGTGTTCGCACCCAATGGCAGTACCATGGGCGCAGTGCTCGCTCGGGGTCGACCGGATGGGGCAACAAAGCGCCGAGGACAGGCACAGACTCGGCGTTCATCGACGACTGAGGGGTCGCATGATGAATCGATGGACGAACGCCGCCGGCCAGTGGGTCCGATGGCTGATGGGTGAGTCGAAGTTTCCGGGACGCGGCCAGCGGGCCGTGGCCATACCGATCATCTTGGTGGCCGTCCTGGCCATTGCTGGCGTTTCCGCTGCGATGACCCCGGCAGCAACGTCGACCGCACCCGTCGTCAGTGCCGTCGAGTCTGATCCCCCGACACCGCCCCCTGGCTCGCTCGACCCGATCACGGCCGCCACCGCCGACACCTCATCGTCGTCAGCATCCTCCGACTCCACCGCTACATCGACAACTCTGCCGCCCACGCCCACACCGGCCAAACCGGTGCGGGTCCGGACGCCACGGGTCAAGACCACCCCGGCTGCAGGCGCAACCCGGGTCCCCAATGCCGGGCGACACGCCAAGGGGGCAGCGGCCCCCACGCCGACGACTACGACGCCGGCCCCACCGACAACGACGACCACGACAACCGCCCCCGATACGGGCGGGTGGGCCTAGGCCACTGGTCGGGTCAGGTCGGGTCGGCACGGAGCCGCGAGGCAGTCTCAGTCGGTGAGAGCCACCACCATGTCGTCGAGTCCCCGGAGAAGTGCGGCTGCCCCCGCATCGTCGAGGACGGCGTAGGCCGAGCGGACCAAGTCGTCGGTGAGCATCTCTGCCGCTTCCACCGCTGCACGCTGATCGTCGCTGATCTCGGGTACGAAATCGGCCGGCCACCCGAACATCCGCCCGTCGCCTGGACGCTTGGCGAACTGTGCGGTCCGAGCATCGACCCCGCTCGCCCGCAGGGCGATCAGGTGGGCACTCCCTCGTAGTTCGCGCAGCACGTTGATGATCTGCATGGCCCGCCCGGGTACATCCCCGACGAGCAGCTCACCCCGATAGCCGGCATACAGGGCCAGACCCACCGGATCTGCGGCTTCGTTCACGGCATCTGCAGCCGCCACCATGGCGTCCAGGCCCTCGAGATGCGCCAACTTGCGTCGCCCGACCTCGGCCGCGCAGTCGAGGTAGACGCGGGCGGCCTCACGGGGGGCGATGTGCTCCCGGCCTGCCGTCCAGCGCGCGTCTACGAACTCCGGGTTGAAGTAACCGAACGCACTCGCCACCACGACAGGCTCGACATCACCGAGGACGCCGCCGCGCCCGAGCACGTACAGGGAGTAGAGATCGATACCCAACGTGGCCGCTGCCGCCTCGGCTTCGGGAGAGAAGTAGTGGGCCCAGCCGATGTCGCGGATGATCGGACAGGCACGGGCCATGAGTTCATCGGTGGTCATGAGCGAAGGCTACTGCCGAAGGTCGGCGGATCGCTGGGAGGCGGGTCCCGGTCGATCGGAACGAACAGAACGAGCCGCACGAGTCACTCGATTCGCTGGCGCTACCGCCCGACCTGCGGCGCGTCCGAATCAGTGTCGTCCAAAGGCTGCACCGTTGCGGTGGCGACGTCGTTCGCAGCACGACGAGCGGCAGCGGCTGCCGTGGCTGCTGCTGTGGCAGTGGCCGCTGCCGATTCGGCAGCGGCACGCCGGGCAGCGGTGGCATCCGATGCGATCCGCCGGCGCCGAAGGCTGCGGGCGACAAGAAGGGCCACGAAGCCGACGACTGCCACGCCCCCCAACGTGAGCACGACGATGCCCGCTCGCTCCGCCAACACCAGATCCTTCTGGAAGGTCGCTAGGTCCAGTTCGACCTCGTCGAGGACGTTCGAGGCCATTCGCAGCGGGGGAAGCATCGGGGTGGCGTGCCCTCGGTCTTTTCGCATGGCACCTGTTCTACTCCCACGACACAGCGAAGGCAGCAACGGAGCATCCGTCGTGGGACAATTCGGACATGTCCGATGACACGGGATCGCCCACAACCGTCATCGGCCTGCTCGGGATCTACAACGCCAACGGGACCGTACGCGGAGAGATCAGCTACTGGTTCGGCGCCCGCATGGGCCGGACCCATTGCGCGCTGTGCGAAGTCACCCACGGGCTGTTCGCCGAGCGGTCCGACTGGCGGACGGCACGCGACGAGCTGCCAGTTCCGTTCGAGACCCACCACCTCGACGACCAGCCATCCGATGCAGCGGCGTGCGCCTCGGGTCGCTCCCCTGTCGTTCTGGCTCGAACCGAAGACGGGATCTACCTGCTCTTGACGCCCGAAGACCTCGCCACCTGCCTGGGTTCGCCGGGGCGGCTGGTCGAACTGCTGCACCGAGCTGTTGACGATGCTGGACTCGCGTGGCCCGAAGTGGAACGGGACCCGAAGGAGTAGCCCCACCGGAATAGACCCACCGGACAGCCCCCGACGCCCCGCCGTCGCCTTGCTGGGACCGGCCGGTGCCCTAGCCTCGCAGCCATGCGCATCCTCATCACCGGGGCGGCCCGGGCCATCGGAGCCGCCACCGCCACCGAGCTCACCCGGGCCGGCCACGAGGTCGTGGCCACAGCCCGCGACGTGACCCTCCTCGGCGACCTCGACGTCGCCCTCCGTCTTCCGCTCGACGTGACCGATGCCGAGTCCGTTGCCGACGCACTGGCCGCTGCCGGCGAGCTCGACGCAGTGGTCAACAATGCGGCCCGCAACGGCAAGGGCCCGCTGGAGACATTCCCGCTCGAGGACATCGAGGCCATCTTTTCGACCAACGCCCTGGGTGCTCTCCGGGTCCTCCAACCGCTGTTGCCGGCGTGGCGGCAGCGGGGCTCTGGTGTGATCATCAACGTGAGCTCGATCCAGGGGCGGGTGGCCACTCCCCTGGACGGCGCATATTCGGCGTCGAAGTACGCGTTGGAGTCGTTCAGCGAAACGCTGCACTACGAGCTCAGCCACTTCGGCATCCGGGTCGTCATCGTGGAGCCGGGCTACACCGCACCCGGGATGCTGGTGGCGACACGGGCCCAAGGTGACCCTGCGTACGAAGAACTGTGGCGTCAGTGGGAGCACACCGACCAGGCAGTCACCGGTCCGAACGGACGCCCCGGTCCCGAGCTGGTGGCCGTGGCCATCCGCAATGCGATCGAGGACCCGGACACACCGCTTCGGGTGCCGGTCGGCGACGATGCCGCCCTCGTGCTGGGCGCTAGGGCCACGCTCGATGACGCCGCCTTCGAGGCGGCCATGCGGGCAGTCCTCGGCGCCTCCTGGTAGCCAGCCGGCCAGCCGACGAGGAGCAGCGGATCGACAGGGTGGATCAGTGGGCGTTCTGCAGGCTCCGTGCCGCCATCTCCAAATAGTCGAGCAGCTCCGTCCGGTCGTCAGGAGTCATTCCCATGACATCGACGGCGGCGGTCATGTGGCGCATCCACGCCTCGGCCT
>CAININ010000418.1 GCA_903849265.1 uncultured Acidimicrobiaceae bacterium | reverse complement strand
GGCGGTCGCCCACACCGAAGGTGGCGGGTAGACCGGCAGACGAACCGCCCGTCAGAGGGCCAGTGTCGCTCCACCATCGACCACGATGGACGCTCCATTGATGAATCCGGCCTGCTGCGAGCACAGGAACGCCACCGTCGAACCGAAGTCGGCCGGGTCACCCATGACTCCTGAGCCTCCGAGCTCCTTCATCCTGTCCGTGGAATGCGGCCCGGGGCACGCCATGTTGACGGTGATCCCGCTCGACTCGGCTGCCAGGTCATGTGCCGCCGTCTTCATCCATCCCCACAACCCGACCCGAGCCGTGTTGGATAGGGCCAGCACTGGTGAGGCTTGCTTCACGGTGTAGGAGGTGATGCAGCAGATCCGACCCCACCCGGCACTGCGCATATGAGGAAGGGACTCCCGCACCAGACGCACGGAGGTCAGAAGATTGGCGTTCAGCGCCAACTCCAACGCCTCGTCCGACTGATCCACGGCCCGTCCCGGTGGCGGCCCTCCGGCATTGGCCACCAAGATGTCGAGAGAGCCGAACCGCTCCAATGTTGCTGCCACGAGACGAGCGGGCTCCTCGGGATCGGTCACATCTCCAGCCCGGACGTCCGCGTCGACACCGATCAGGCCGAGGTCGGCCCGCACCCGTTCGAGACTGTCGACGTCTCGGCCCGACACCATGACCCGGACACCCTCGCCGGCCAGTGCCAGCGCCGTTGCCCGCCCGAGGCCTCGTGACCCTGCCGTAACCAGTGCCACTTTTCCTGCGATACCAAGGTCCATGGCAGATCTCCTCTGCTGTCTGCGCTCTTCTGTCTGGAGCACTCCGTCATACCTGGAGCACTCCGATGCGTGCGTCTAGACGTCGACGACGACGAGTCCGTGATCGGCGTTGTTGAGCGATTCGGGCTGCCCGTCCGCCCCGATCACCACGATGTCTTCGAGTCGCATGCCGAACCGACCTGGTTGGTAGATCCCCGGCTCGACCGAGAACGCGTGCCCAGGGACGAGGACCGTTTCGTTCCCCACGACCAGATAGGGATCCTCGTGCTCTTCGATGCCGATGCCGTGTCCGGTGCGGTGCACGAACAGGTGCCCGTAGTCAGCCGAGTCGATGACGTCCCGCGCCACGCGGTCGACAGATTCCGCCGTCACCCCGGCGACTGCGGCGGCCACCGCCGCGTGCTGGGCCTCGCGGAGGACGGCGTAGCACTGGGCCACCTCCGCAGTCGGTGTCCCCGTCACCACGGTCCGGGTGATGTCCGAGCAGTACCCGGGTCCCCCGTCGAGGGAGAGCGTGCCACCGAAGTCGCACACCACCGTCTCCTCACGGCCGATCACCCGTTCGCCAGGTTCATGGTGCGGGCTGGCGGCATTGGGCCCGCTTCCGACGATGGCGAAGTTGACGTTGCTATGGCCTTCGCTGATCAGCATCGAACCGATCCGGGCGGAGACCTCTGCCTCGGTGCGCCCGATCATCGGGATCCCGCCGGATTGGAGCACGTCGGCCACTCGATCGGCCGCAGCTCCTGCGGCCCGAAGCGCGGCCACCTCATGGTCGTCCTTGATCGCTCGCAGCGGCGAGGTCACCCGGGACGCCTCGACCCATTCAGCCGCAGGCAGCCGCCGCTGCAGAGCGAACGCAGTGGTCGCCCAGGCCCTGTCGGACAGGGCGAGGCGCGCCGCACTCGACTGACCCACGAGGTTCACCACGAGGTCGATTGGATCCTCGGCATCGGACCACGGGAGGAGGTCGAAGAGTCCATTCGCGTCGGCTACCCGAGGCGCCTCCAGGCCCGGGACGACGAGGACCGGGTCGCCGGAGACGGGAAGCACCAGCAAGGTCAGCCGCTCGAGCGGCATGGCCCGATAACCGGTCAGCCAGGGCAGGTCGGCGCCATGGGAAAGAAGCAGGACATCGACGCCGAGCTCCTCCATTCGTCCGCGCACTCGGCCCACCCGGGCCGCAAGGGCAGCAGTCGCCGCAACTGCCGCACTGCCCGCGCGCTCTCCGTCCCCGATGAGTGCGGCGCTCACCGGCGACCGCCCGACAAGGCGATGGCGACCGGCCGGCGCATCAGCCATTGCTATCTGTTCGACGTCGCGGCCTATCCCCGGCCTTTGTTCATCACCGACGCCGCCATCAATATTTTCCCCAGCCTGTCCGACAAGCGCGACATCTGCCAGAACGCGATAGATTTCGCCATCGCCATGGGCTTGGCGCTGCCGAAGGTG
>CAININ010000417.1 GCA_903849265.1 uncultured Acidimicrobiaceae bacterium | reverse complement strand
GGGCGCTACTCGGTGGGGTGGGGCCTGTCGACAGCACCCGAGAATCAGCGCGCCGGCTACGGCCGGCGACTGATGCAGGCATATTCGGCCCGACGAGTGGCCGAGGGCCTGCCCGTGGCGCTACTCATGGCGACCCCGGAAGGCCGGCACCTCTACGAGCAGTTGGGGTTCGCGACCCTCGAGTACTGGCAGATCTGGTCTCGTCGCCGATGGGTGCTGCCGTAGGGCGGTGCGCTGGGTCCTGGCCCGTCGAGCTCGCCGGACCCCATCTGGCCTCAATGGTGGGAGGAGACCAGCAGGTAGAGATCAACCACGGCGAACGCAGTGGTGGCCAGGGTCACCGATCGGATGATCCACCGGTCGGGCCTGCGAGAGGTCACCGGTCTGGTCGATCCCGGCCCCGATCGGCGCGGTGGCGGGGCCCGTGGACTGCGATATGCGGGCACCCACTCCACGCTCGTTCCTCCCGCTACAGGCCCGACCGACGACACCGGCGTCATCGTGCACCCCTGAGGAGCACCGGATCATCCTCGTGCCCGGATTCCGGTGCTTCAGCATCGATGGCCGAGCGACCCCGGGCCCGATGAGCGGAGCGCCAACCGGCCTCCATCCGAATGAACTCACGAGCAAGTACCAGCACGGCCAATGCGAGCGCCATGACCCAAGACACCGTGCCGATCGGGGCGCCACGAATCAACTGAACTGAAGTGGCCATCAGGACCAAGAGAACCGGGACGTATGGAGCGATCATCGAGACGGTCGATGCCTCGTCACGATCGACCAGCCGCGTCGGAGCCAAGACAGCCCAGAGTGCACCAAGTGCGATCAGGAGGTAGCCCACTACCCATCCCGCGTCCAAGAAGTTCACACCGGTGTATCTGTCCACCTCGGTGAGGTAAGCGAATCCGCTGTCGGCTACAGCGAAGGCGACGATGCCGGCCATGACGAGTCCGAGGCTCTGGCGACCTCGACTGCATGCCCGGGCCATGAGGATGACGACGAGTGACACCATCACCACATCGCTCATCGGATAGGAGAGGGCGATGACCTGCGCGAGCAGACCGTCGTGTTCGTTGCGGGCGATGGGACCCAGCAGCGTTGCCCAGCTGGCGAACAGCAGCGCCGTGGCGATGATGCATCCGTCGAGGATCACGCGGATCCGGTCTGCGGTGTGGCGCGACCCGCTCGGGTAGAGGACGAGTGCGGCACAGGCGAACGGGACGGCAGTCAAGAACCCGACGTCAGCCAACGACGGGAACGGAACCGGGGTGTCCATCACGAGCGCGTTCCACGACCACACCGCCTCGCCCAGTCCCCAAAGGAACGCAGACACCGCCAGCAGGGCCCACGTGGCGCGGGCTGCGGTCGCCCGTCGAGCCGCCATGATGCAGACCGACATGGCCAGCCAGGCCGCTACCAACTGGCCGAGGTCGTCTACCGCCATCGTGGCGCGTTGTCCCCCGACCCCGAAAACGACCCACGCCAGGTAGGCGACAGCCACGAGCGCCGCAGTCGCTGCCGCAATGCGCAAGCGGTGCCCGGGAGTCGATGCGTCCAGCAGTTGGCTCATGTCTTGTCCATCGGCACGATCGAGGCGCGGCCGCGTAGGTCGAAAGTCCCATTTTCGAGTGCCCAGCCTCCGGCCTGCCCGACTAGTAGGCGCCCGCGCCGGTTTCCTGACGGGTCCGGAATGTAAACACGTGTTTATGGGCTGCTACGGTCTGGACTGCTGTCAGCCCGTCGAGGACGGTCCCGCCACTGTTCTCCGGGCTGGCGGCACCTGATCCGGAATCGGTCATCCCACGGTCCCGGTCACCGCAGCCCGACAGGATGGGGCGGTGCAGTGCGCCGATCCCCTAGTCTGCGTGCGGCACGACCGCCACCATGACTATGTCCACTACCTCCGCTCCCCCACCGCAGCCACCCGCCGGCGCGTCACCGATGGCGCATCGACGCAGGATCGGGCAGATCCTGCTCGTCCTGTGGCTGGTTCTGATGCTCGTCGTCGTCTT
>CAININ010000416.1 GCA_903849265.1 uncultured Acidimicrobiaceae bacterium | reverse complement strand
GGATCCCGAGGTCGGCACGCAGTGCTCCCACCAGCGCATCGATGGGACCGTTGCCCTCGCCCATGACGGTGCAGGGCTCGCCGTCGACCAGAAGCTGAACCGTCACCGAGGTGCGCCCGCCGCCGGTGGTCATCTCGCTACCTGTGATGCGGAGTCCGGCTTCGTCGGGGAGGTAGTGGTCGGCGAACACGTCCCACATCTCGCCGGGCTTGATGACGGTGCCCGACCCCTCGGTGACGGTCTGGACCTGCTTGGAGAACTCCACCTGCAGACGCCTCGGGAGGTCGAGGCCGTGCTCGGTGTCCATGATGTAGGCCACGCCGCCCTTGCCCGACTGGCTGTTCACCTGGATGATCGCCTCGTAGGTCCGGCCGGTGTGGCTCGGATCGATCGGCAGGTAGGGGACTTCCCACTGGTCGTACTCCTCCCCGATGGCCTCGAACCCCTTCTTGATCGCGTCCTGATGGGAGCCCGAGAAGGCGGTGTAGACGAGGTCACCGGCGTAGGGGTGCCTCGGGTCGACCGACATCCGGGTGGCGAACTCGGCCACCCGGCGGACCTTGTCGATGTCGCTGAAGTCGAGCGCGGGGTCGACGCCTTGGGAGAACAGGTTCATGGCCAGGGTGACGATGTCGACGTTCCCCGTGCGTTCGCCGTTTCCGAACAGCGTGCCCTCCACCCGGTCGGCACCGGCCAGGACGGCCAGCTCGGCGGCGGCCACCGCTGTGCCCCGGTCGTTGTGGGGGTGCAGGCTGAGGACGATGGACTCCCGGTTGGCGATGGTGCGGCCGAACCACTCGATCACATCGGCGTAGACGTGCGGGCCGTACATCTCCACGGTGTTGGGCAGGTTGATGATGATCGGACGCTCGGGAGTGGGCTCGAGGACGGCCATGACCGCCTCGCAGATCTCGACGGCGAATTCGGGCTCGGTCCCCGTGAAGCTCTCCGGTGAGTACTCGTAGCGGATGTCGGTGTCGGGCAGCGTCGACTCGAACTGCTTGCACAGGCGCGCCGCGTTGACGGCGATGTCGATGATCCCCTGCTTGTCGAGGCCGAACACCACCCGACGCTGCAGGGTCGAGGTCGAGTTGTAGAAGTGGACGATGGCCCGCTTGGCGCCGCGCAAGGACTCGAAGGTCCGCTCGATGAGCTCTTCGCGGCACTGGACCAGGACCTGGATGGTCACGTCGTCGGGGATGAGGCCGCCCTCGATGATCTCGCGTTGGAAGTCGTAATCGGTCTGCGAGGCCGAGGGGAACCCGACTTCGATCTCCTTGAACCCGATGTCGACCAGAGTCGTGAAGAGCCGCAGCTTGCGCTCCGAATCCATGGGGTCGACCAATGCCTGGTTGCCGTCACGCAGGTCGACGCTGGCCCACTGGGGGGCGACGGTGCACTGGCGGTCCGGCCAGGTGCGGTCGGTGAGCACCAGGGGTACGTGGGGGCGGTAGAGGTGGAACGGCATGGGCGACACGTCGCACGGCATGGCCAGGCGCCTGGTCGGACTGCCGTCGGGGGTGGTGTGCTCGTGGTCACTCATCGGGTGCTCCCTTGGTGCTGGTGGTGGTGCTGGTGGTGGTGATTCGACCGGATCTCTTCTTGGCTGGCTCTTGGATGGCTGCGCCGGTTCTGCGTTCGCCCAACAAAAAACCCCCTGGCCAGAGGCACAGGAGGTTGCGGGCGAACGCGATGTGGCGTTCGCTGTCAGGTAAGGAGGAGGCCCGTGGTCGTGTAGTTCATCTTCCTTCCATGGTGCCAGCGCCCGGTCGGCTCGTCAAGGACGGGGTGCCCCCGGCGCACTGGCGACCCCGTCCTGCGGTCGCCCGACCGGTGGCGCCTCTTTTAGATGCGCTCGAAGTTGCGGGCCAGCTCCCAGTCGGTGACCACCGAGTTGGCCTTGGCCCACTCCTGGCGGGCCGTGTTGAGCAGGTGCTGGTGCACCTCGGGACCGAACGCCTCGGCTGCCACCTCGCTCGACTCGAGGCTGGCGATGGCGTCGGGCAGCGTGGTGGGGATCCGCGGCACTTCGGGTGCGTGGTAGGCGTTCCCGGTGAACGCAGGGGCCAGCTCGGTTCCATGGTCGATGCCCCACAGGCCGCCGGCGATGGCGGCTGCGAGCACGATGTAGGGGTTCACGTCGGCTCCCGGTATGCGGCTCTCGATCCGGCGGCCCGCTCCGTGGCCCACCGCCCGGAAGCCGCAGGTGCGGTTGTCCTCGCCCCACACCACGGCGGTGGGCGCCCACGAGTCGGGCACGTAGCGCCGGTACGAGTTGACGTAGGGGGCGAAGCACCAGGCCAGCTGGTCGGCGGCGTGGATCTGGCCGGCCACCCACTGGGCGCCGACCTCGGAGAACCCTGACGGAGTGTGCACACCATCGGCCGGGGCCATCAGAGGCGTGTCGGAGGTGGCGTCCCACAGGCTGGTGTGGATGTGGCACGACGACCCGGCCGTGTCCATCGACCACTTGGCCATGAAGGTGGCGGCCCGGCCGTACTCGCCGGCGATCTCCTTGACCCCGTTTTTGAAGACCAGGTGGCGGTCGGCCACCTCGAGGGCGGTGCTGTAGGTGATGTTGATCTCGTGCTGGCCGATGCCGGCCTCGCCCTTGGAGAACTCGATGGGGATACCGGCCTCGGTCATCTCATTGCGGATGCGGGCGATGATGTACTCCTCCCGCGACGTCTGGAGCAGCTGGTAGTCCTCGATCGAAGTGGCGTGCGGGGTGAGGTCGTGCCACCGCTTCTGGCCGGCTTCGGCAAAGGAGTCGAGGAACAGGTAGAACTCGAGCTCTGTGGCGCACTTGACCACGTAGCCCCGCTCGGCGGCCCGTTCGATCTGGCGCCGGAGGATGCGGCGAGGCGATACCTCGACCGGCTCGCCGTCCAGGGTCAGCAGGTCGCACAGGACCAGGACTGATCCGGGCAGCCACGGCAGCGGACGGACGGTGCGGGGGTCGATGACGGCGTTGAGGTCGCCGTAGCCGGTCTCCCAGTTGGTGAATTCGTAGCCAGGAAGCGGATCCATGTCGACATCGCAGGCCAGCAGGTAGTCGCACACCTCGATGCCGTGGTCGAGCACGTGCTCGAGGAAGAACGATCCGGTCACCCGCTTGCCGACCGGCCGGCCCTGGAGGTCGGGGAAGGCCACCACGACGGTGTGGATGTCCCCCGAGCGGATCTGGTGCGGCAGCGTCTCGAGCGTGAGCATGCATGCACTCTGTCCCATGGGAGCGCGGCCGTCCACCATCCCACGGGTTCCGGCCCAGTTGACCACCGGCTCGACTACTGGCTCGACCTCCGGCTCGACCGACGGGTGTCGACGTGAGGGAGTGGGATACTGGCGTACATGTCCAGCCCCGTGCGCCGCCCCCTCATCGGCGTGACCACCTACCGCCAGGACACCCGCTGGTGGTCGTGGGACCGGGACGCGGCCGTCGTGCCCGGCGGCTACCTCGACATGGTGGTGGCGGCCGGGGGATGGCCTGTGCTCATTCCGCCGGTCGGTGCGGCTGCCGGTGAGCCGAGCGATGCCGCCGGCGTGGTGGCCTCGGCTGTCGACCCGCTGATGGACGCGCTCGACGGACTGCTGGTCATCGGCGGGGGAGACCTCTCGGCTGGTCGCTACGGCCAAGAGCCCGACCCCCGCAACGGCGGAGAGAGCGACCGCCGCGACGATCTCGAACTGCAGGTGCTCGACGCCGCCCTCGACCGCGATCTGCCGGTGCTGGCCGTGTGCCGTGGACATCAGGTTCTCAACGTGCTCTTCGGCGGCACCCTGGTCCAGCAGCTCCCCGACGTGCTCGGCTCGGCCCGCCACCAGCCCCAGGCGGGTGCGTTCGGCGAAGTCACCGTGCACACCGAGCCGGCCACCCATGTCCGGCGGCTCCTCGGCGAACAGGTCGACGTACTGTGCAGCCACCACCAGGCGGTCGACGTCCTAGGGGAGTCACTGTTGGTGTCGGCTCGTAGCGACGACGGCGTTATCGAGGCGGTCGAGGTGCTGGGCCGGACCTTCGCGGTGGGGGTTCAGTGGCACCCCGAAGAGAACGGCGACGTCCGGCTGTTCGCCGGCCTGGTCGATGCGGCCCGAGATGTCGCTGGCCGTCGGGCCCAAGCATGATGTTGTGCCCCATCGGGGTCGCAGCGTGCACCTCCACGTGGACCGCAGCGTGCGCGCACCCATCGAAGAACGACGGAGAGTGAAGGAGCAGCCATGAGCCCAGCGACCAGGATCATCAATCCGGCCACCGAGCAGGTCATCGCCGAAGTGCCCATCGGCGGAGTGGAGGAGACCGACGAGGCGGTGGCCCGCGCCCTCGCGGCCGGCCCGGCGTGGCAGGCGGTCGCTCCGGCCGACCGGGCCCGCTTGATGCGCCGGTTCGCAGCCCAAGTAGAGGAGCACGCCGAAGAGCTGGCCCAGCTCGAGACGGCCAACGTGGGCAAGCCCATCGCCGAAAGCCGCGACGAAGTCGGCATGGTCGCCGAGGTCCTCTACTTTTACGCCGGCGCAGTCGACAAGCACCGGGGAGCGACCGTTCCGGTCTCGGGCGGGGTCGACATGACCTTCCACGAACCGCTCGGCGTGGTCGGCGCCATCATCCCCTGGAACTTTCCCGTCGCCATCACGTCGTGGAAGGTCGGCCCGGCCTTGGCCACGGGCAACACGATCGTGGTCAAGCCGGCCGAGATCACCCCGCTGAGCGCCGTCCGTCTTGCCGAGCTCGCCCTCGATGCCGGCTTGCCCGAGGGGGTACTCCAGGTGGTCACTGGCAAAGGCTCCGTCGTCGGCACCCGGCTGGCAGAGCATCCCGACGTGGCCAAGATCGCCTTCACCGGGTCGACCGAGGTCGGCCGCGAAGTGATGGCCCGAGCCTCGGGCACCATCAAGCGGGTGACCCTGGAGCTGGGCGGCAAGTCGGCATCCGTCGTCTTTGCCGACGCCGATTTGGCCAAGGCCGCTGCCTCTGCGCCGGGTGGTGTCTTTTCCAACGGCGGCCAGGACTGCTGTGCCAGGAGCCGCATTCTCGTCCAGCGCTCGGTGCTCGATGAGTTCCTGGACCTGTTGGCCGATGCCGTACTGGCCTGGACCGTTGGCGACCCGACCGACCCGGACAGCAAGATGGGCCCTATGGTGACCGCCGCGCACCGTGGCGTCGTAGCCGGATTCCTCGACGAGGGGATGGGCGCACCGGGCGGGCCGGTGTCGGCCCACACGACCGGAGCGGTCCCCGACGGGCCCGGATTCTGGTATCCGCCGACCGTGGTGGCACCAGCTGATCCGGACTGGCGCATGGCGCGCGAGGAGATCTTCGGCCCCATCGTGGCCGTGATTCCGTTCGAGGACGAGGCCGACGCCGTCCGGCTGGCCAACGACACCCCCTTTGGTCTGTCGGGTTCGATCTGGACCCGTGACAGCGCTCGGTCGCTGCGCATGGCTCGGGCCATCCACGCCGGTAACCTGTCGGTCAACTCGAACAGCTCGGTGCGGGTCCAGACCAGCTTCGGCGGGATGAAGCAGTCCGGGTTCGGTCGCGAGCTCGGCCTCGAGGCGCTCTCCTCCTACAGCGAAGTCAAGAACGTCTTCGTTTCGACGGTCGATTGACGCAGTCGGGTGAAGGGCCGCTCGCTGGAGTCGCCCAAGACGGACCGGTCGCCGTCGTGACCGGGGCCAGCAGGGGCATCGGTGCCGGCCTGGCGGAGCACTTCGCGGATCGGGGCATGCGGCTCGGGCTGTGCGCCCGCACTGTGCCGAGCGTGCCGCCCGTTCGTCTTGGTTCTTTCGGGGCGGACGCGGTTGTTTCCGCCGTGGACGTGCGCGACGCCGATGCGGTCGATGCGTTTGGCGATGAGGTCGTGCGCCGGTTCGGCCGGATCGACCTGTGGGTCAACAACGCCGGGGTGCTCGACCCCATCGGTCCGCTCGCCGATGCTGACCCGGCCGCCCTCGCCCGCCACCTGGACACCAACGTGCTGGGTGTCGTGCACGGGTCGGCCACGTTCGCCCGCCACGTGCGGAGCCGAGCCGGCACCGGGTCGTTGGTGAACCTGTCGTCGGGGGCGGCCACGTCACCCCGACGAGGCTGGGCCGTCTACTGCGCGTCGAAGGCAGCCGTCGAAATGCTCACCGAGGTGGTGGGCCTGGAGGAGCGCGACAGCGGACTACTCGCGTATGCGGTGGCTCCAGGGGTGGTCGACACCGACATGCAGGCACTCATCCGGGCCACTCCGGCTGAGTCGTTCCCTGATGTCGAACGGTTCCGCCAACTGGTCGACGACGAGGGGTTCGCCACCTCGGAGTGGGTGGCGCGCTGCATCCTCGAGCGCTGCCTCGATCCGGGCTCGCGTTGGGAGCCAGAGTCAGACCGGGGATCGGTGCGGTTCAGGGTGCCGGGCCCGGCGAGCCCAGGCTGAACCAGCATGGGACGCCGACCGGAGCTCGGCCCCGAAGCGCACGCCGCCTCGTCGACTGTCGACGCGGACGACCTACCGGATCTGGTAGATCCTGGCGTCGGGGTTCGACGGCTCGTCGATCGATGCCAGGAAGGAGCTCAGTCGTTCGACGAGCTCGGCATGAGGGGAGATCGGGCCCGAGCCGAGGTCCGCCGTTCCGCGTGCGTCGGGTGAATCGCTGCCCCTCGACGCGTGGCGGACGGCCGGGGACCCCGGCTCGGAAACGGTGACGGCGTGCAGGACCGCGTGGTCCGGGGTGCCGTAAGGCGTGAAGTCCTCCTGCGCCGGGTGGGCGAAGTCGGCTTCACTCGATGGCGTGGGAGCGTCGTCGGTGGTTCCGTGGATGAGGGTCAGGACCGGGCCGTTGGCACGTGCCTGCTTGGCTGCGTTCTGACTGATCTGGAAGGCGCTCCCGTTCATGGATCCCATCGTGCAGGACGGACCTAAGGGGATCCCAAGGAGGATGTAGGAGAACCGGAAGAAGATCGGAAGAAGAAGATGAGAACGGCCGCGACGGGTGCCGACGAAGCGCCTCCTGGTCACAGTGCACGGGCCGGATCCAGCCAGATCCAGCCGGATCCAGCCGGGATTGGCGAGCACGTGGGCTCGTCGGATGCAGGGGCGTCTAGATGGCGATCAGTTCGAGTCGGCGATCAAGGCGTCGGAGGTCGTCGGGATCAGACGTGAGTACCCTCGCACCAAGATCGCGCGCGGCCACGGCCACCGAAGCAGCGATGACATCGGTCGTGTCAGCCAGCCCGCAGAGTTGTCCGGCCGCTCGGGCCTGGCGGTCGTCGAGGACGAGTACCTGGCAAAGGTGCGAACCCAGCAGCCGGGCCAGTCTGGCTTGCCGGCTGCCGTCACGCCATGCCTGGGCGACCACCCCTGATGGCACGATGAGGGAGTCGTGGTGTTCGAGCACGCTTGCAATGATTGCCACGACCCGCCGATCGTTGCGTTCGAACCCGATGAGCGCGCCGGTATCGAGGATCACGGTGGTCATCGGCCCAGCGCCCGGTCGGCATCCTTGCGTTCGCGGGCAGTCAACGGTCCGCCGGTTTCGGCGAGCATCTCGTCGATGAGCGAAGCCAGGTCGTCGAGTTTGGTCTGCTCCTCGAGCGCCCTCGCCACGTAGGCGCTCACGCTGGCCGACTGGCCTTCGGCCACCGCACGCTTGGCCCGCTCGACGAGCTCGCCAGGAAGGCTGACGGCGATCTTGGTGGAAGTCATACCAATGATCATACCAACTGGTGGTCACCATCGATCAGCCACCGGCCCCGATCGGCGGTGCGACGGAGGGCCAGGGGCTCTGGACCCGGGATTCTCTGGACCCGAGATCCTCTGGACCCCGTGCTGAGGCGATGAGACGGGTAACGTCAGTGGCATGTCCGATCGCTCACGCAAGATCGCCAAGCCGGCGGCCGCTCTCGGCCTCGTGGCCACGATGGCCAGTGTCTGGTGGTTCGCCCTCCGTCCTCGTCGCAAGGTGAAGCTCGACAAGTAGTTTTGTTCCCCTGGCCGCCAGCGCGGCCGACCCCGGTACCCTTGCCGGGTGGCCCTGGCATCGCTCCGCCCGCTCCGTTCGCGGAACTTCGCACTCATCTGGTCGGCGGCCCTGGTCTCGAACCTCGGATCGTGGATGCAGACCGTTGCGCTCGGGGTGCTCGTCTTCTCCCGCACGGGCCGGCCCGCGTGGGCCGGACTGGTGGCGGCGGCCGGATTCATCCCGCTTGGACTGCTGGCTCCGGTAGGAGGGGCGCTGGCTGACCGGCTCGACCGGCGCCGGTGGCTCATCCTCACCACCCTGGCCGAAACGACGTTCGCCGTGATCTTGGCCTTGCTGGTCGGGTCCCATCACGATCCGGCATGGGCATTGGTGCTGCTCTCGTTCCTGGGCGGGGCGTCAGGGGCCATCGGGTTTCCGGCCTACCAGGCGATGGTGCCCGATCTCGTGGCGAAAGAGGACCTCCTCGGCGCCGTCTCCCTGTCTTCGGCCCAGTACAACCTGGGCCGGGTGATCGGGCCCGCACTCGCTGGACTGGTGCTGTTGACTGACAACTACGCGCTGGTGTTCGGGATCAACGCCCTCTCGTTCGGCGCCGTGGTGATCGCTCTGCTCCTGGTGCACCTGCCGCCGCCGGTGCCCCACACCGGCAACCAGTCCATGGCGGCCCGGATCCTCGAAGGCGCCCGGGCCGCACGGGCCGAGCCGGGCTGTCGGTCGGCCATCGGGTGCATCGCCGTGGTCGCCTTGTTGGTCTCTCCGTTCATCGCCCTGGTGCCAGCCATGGCCCACGTCGTCCGCCCGGCCGGGTGGAGCCTCGGTCTCACCACCGCGGTCCTGGTCACGGCGCAGGGGGTCGGTGCCGTCATCGGCGCCCTGTCGCTCGCCGGGCTCGCCATCAGGTTCGGACGGCTGACGGTGCTGCGGACCGCGCTGTTCTCCGTGCCGGTGCTGCTGTGCGTCTATGCGGAGGCACCGACCTTGGTGTTCGCCGCACTGGCCTTCGTCGCCGTGGGGGCCGCCTACATCTGCGTGCTGTCCGGCCTCAACACCGTCGTGCAGCTCCGTGCCCC
Source organism: uncultured Acidimicrobiaceae bacterium (assembly GCA_903849265.1). Classification (GTDB taxonomy): domain Bacteria; phylum Actinomycetota; class Acidimicrobiia; order Acidimicrobiales; family RAAP-2; genus Bog-756. Next base: position 2,227 of record CAININ010000416.1, on the reverse strand, counting down.
GGTGGCCGAGCGGGGGCGCATCTTGAGCATCTACATGATGGCCCTCGGGCTCCTCTATCCGTTGGGAGCGGTGCTGCAGGGGTGGGCGGCCAACTTCCACGGTGTCCGGACGGTGATGGTGGCCGGGGCGGTGGCTCTGCTCGCCCTGGTGACGCTCACCGTCCTGGTGCGCCCGACCATCTTCACCAACCTCGGAGACCCCGAATCCTCTGGGGAAAGCGGCCCGTCGGACGAGGGCGGCGGCGCTCCCGGCGCTCCTGGCGGCCCGCCGTCGGGTGAGGTCGTCGACGTCATCGAGGCCGATGCCGCTCAGTCCGGGGGAGCGGCATGACCGACGGGAGCGGCATGACCGACGGGAGCAGCATGACCGACGTAGGCGACCTGACGGGTGGCTCCGGGGTCGAAGTGCTCACCGCGGCCGATGCCGAGGTGCGTCAGTGCCGGGTGGCCGGTGCACTGCTCGACGACGGACTAGTCCCCGGCGACCGCGTGGTGTTCTGCCTGCCATCATCGGCGGCGCTGCTGTGCGCGGTGCTCGGCGCCCTGCGTGTGGGCATCGTGCCCGTCCTGTTGAACGCCACCCTGCTCGACGCCGAACGCGACCTGCTGGCGTTCGACGCCGAGCCCCGGCTGGTCGTGACCGATGCCGCCGGCCTGGCCCGACTCGACAGGGGCCCTGTGGCCACGCTTGCGTCCTATCCGCTGGCCCGGCCGATGCACTTCACCTCGGGCACGACGGGGCGGGCCAAGGGCGTGTGGTCGGGCGTCTGGGACGACGACACCGCGGCGGCCGCCCTAGACGACGAAGCCCTGCTCTGGTCCTTCGGCCCCGACGACGTCCACCTGGTGTGTTCCCCGATGTACCACTCGGTGTCGATCCGGTTCGCCGGCGGCACCCTCCTGGCCGGCGGCACCTGCGTGATCCTGCAGCACTTCGATGCCGCTACCGCCGCCGCTGTCCTCGATGGCGCCTTCGGCCCGGTGCCCACCACCACGTTCCTGGCTCCGTCCGCCCTGACCCGACTGCTGGCCCTGCCTGACAACGAGCCCGAGCGGTTCGCCCGGCTCCGGCTGCTGGTGCACGCCGGGTCGCCCTGTCCCCCCGCACTCAAGCGGGCGGCCTTCGCGGTGGTGCCGCCCGACACGTTGTGGGAGTTCTACGGGTCGACGGAAGGCCAGTTCACCGTCTGCTCTCCCGCTGAATGGCTCGACCGGCCAGGAACCGTCGGGCGGGCCCGAGCCGGCCGCACCCTGTCGGTCGACGACGACGGAACGGTCTGGTGCCGTCCGCCGGCGTTCAGTCGCTTCACCTACTGGGGCGACGAGGCCAAGACCGATGCCGCATGGCGGGACGGGTCGTTCACCGTCGGCGATCTCGGACGGCTCGACGACGACGGCTACCTCTACTTGGACGGCCGCCGCGACGACCTGGTGATCACCGGCGGCGTCAACGTCTACCCGGCCGAGGTCGAGGCCGCGCTGTGCGACGTGCCCGGGGTGGAAGAGGTGGCCGTCTTCGGGGTCGCCGATGACGCATGGGGCCAGCGGGTGTGCGCCGCCGTAGTGGCAGACGGCACCACCGAGCCCGACGCGGTACTGGCTGCGCTCGCCGACCACGCCACTGAGGCGCTGGCCGGGTACAAGCGACCCAAGCAGTATGCGCTGGTCGACGCCCTGCCCCGCACGGCGACGGGGAAGGTCCGGAGGCTCGCGCTCCCCGGTGTTCTCGGCCTCGAGGGTGCTCGACCCCGGTGATGGGCGATACTGGGCGCCATGAGCGCTGCTGACTTCGGTCCTCCTATCGCCACGATCAACCCCGCCACCGGTGAGCTCCTGCAGGCCTTCGAGCCCTACAGCGACGCCGAGGTCGAGGCCCGGCTGGCCACAGCTGCAGTGTGTGCCCGCGAGTGGGCCACCACCACCTTTGCTGAGCGGTCCCGACTGCTGGTGACCGCAGCCGAGCTCCTCGAGGGCGAGGTGCCCGATATCGCCCAGACCGTGACCACGGAGATGGGCAAGCCGTTCGCCCAGGCCAAGGGCGAAGTGGCCAAGTGCGCGAGCGGCTTCCGGTGGTTCGCCGAACACGCCGAGGCGATGCTCGAGGACAAGGAGGTGGCGGTCGACGCCTCGCTCGCCCTGGTCACTTACCAGCCGATCGGCGCCGTGCTGGCCATCATGCCGTGGAACTTCCCGCTGTGGCAGGTGGCCCGGTTCATCGCCCCGGCCG
>CAININ010000415.1 GCA_903849265.1 uncultured Acidimicrobiaceae bacterium | reverse complement strand
CTTACCGCGCAGTAGGTCCGTGCTCATCGATGCACACTCACTTTCGATCTTGTTTCTGGTTCGATAGGTCGTTGTCGGTACTGGGTTGACCGCTGGCCCGATCGCGCCCCGAATCACGCGACGCCTGGGCGATCGAGTGGCGGTACTCGGTCATGCGCTGACGCAGCGCCGGATCGCTGATCGCCAGCATTCGGACAGCCAGAAGTCCGGCGTTCGTGGCGTTGCCGATGGCGACCGTGGCCACCGGTACGCCCCTGGGCATCTGGACGATCGAAAGCAACGAGTCCATACCGTCGAGGTGGCGAAGTGGGATCGGAACCCCGATCACCGGGATGGACACGAGCGAGGCCAGCATCCCGGGAAGGTGGGCAGCCCCACCGGCCCCCGCAATGATGACGTCCACTCCCCTACCTTCTGCCTCATCCCCGAAGACCACCATGTCGTGCGGGGCGCGGTGGGCCGAAACGATTCGCACCTCGTGTGGCACACCGAACTCGGCGAGTACCTCCGACGCCAACTCCATCACCGGAAGGTCTGATGCGGAGCCCATGGCGATGGAGACACGCAACGGTTCGAGTCGATCGGACGCAACGTTGTCGTTCATCCAAGGAACCTCTCTGCTGCAGCTCGAGCTCGTTCCAGTGCTTCGTCCGCGGAATCTGCGAGCGCGGTGACATGCCCGACCTTCCGGCCCGGTCGCACCGACTTTTGGTAGAGGTGGACATGCACATCGGGAATCGCCAACGCCCGAGGGAGTCGAGTGGAGAACTCACTCGTCGTGGCATCGGCGATGAGGTTGACGGTGGCGGCCGGCCTCACCAGGCCGGTGTCCCCCAACGGCCAGTCGAGAACAGCGCGTAGGTGCTGATGGAACTGAGAGGTGACGCACGCTTCCATGGTGATGTGGCCCGAGTTGTGGGGGCGCAGGGCGAACTCGTTGAGCAGAAGCCTCCCGTCCTGTGTCACGAAGTACTCGACCGCCGCGATACCGGTTGCCCCGAACCCCTCGATGATCGATCGCGCCCACGCCGTGGCGTGCCGCTCCATCTCCTCAGGTAGGTCGACCGGGAGGATGAGCTCCCGACAGATACCCCCCACCTGCACGGTGCCTATAGGCGGATACGTCACCGTGAAACCCGAGGGGCTGCGAGCCAGGAGAATGGCGAACTCGATCGCGAGGTCGAGGTACTCCTCGACCACCCACTGCGATCCACCGCCACGGGCGAGCACGCCAGCGGCAGCACCAATGTCCTCCACCACGACCACGCCACGCCCGTCGTAGCCGCCGTGGCGGGCCTTCAGCACGACTGGCCATCCGTGCCGTTCCGCAAAGGAGTCGATGTCGGACAGTCCGGACACCAGGGTGAAGGCCGGCACAGGGGTCGACAGGGCGCCGATCCCACTGACCGCAGTGCGGGCGAAGAACTTGTCGCAACCCAGCGCCAGCGCATCCGCACTGGGCCGGATCACGTGCCCATCAGAAGCCATGGCTCGAAGGACCTCGAGCGGAACGAGCTCGTGGTCGAAGGTCATGACGTCAGCGTCCCCGGCCAGTTGGCGGAGCAGGTCAGCGTCATCGGCCGGACCCATCGTGAACGCGGCTCCGGCAGTAACGGCTGGGTCGTGGGGAGAGCCAGCCAGCACGTGGAGATCGATGCCGTAGTCAATGGCAGCTTGGTGGGTCATCCGGGCCAACTGTCCGGCACCGACCATGGCGACACGGGCTGATGGTGCCAATACGGCCACATCCCCTCGCAACGGCCCCCCCAGCACCTGTGCACCGCCTACGCCACTCACTGGAAGTACTCGGGCCGGCTGACATGGGTGTCGGAGACCATCAGCACTCCCGGCCGATAGTCCAACATCGCTCGGAGCCCAACGAGTAGTTCCGCAACGCGTTCCGAGGGCAAGACGACCATAAGCAAGGCCAGGCCGTTGCGGTCGTTGAAGAGCAGTCTTCCCTGGTGGTAGCCGTCGTGGCCCAGGCCGGAGACATTGGACACGGCGGTGAACCCGCTCGCTCCGACAGCAGCGAAGAGTTCCGCCACGGCGGCAGAGTCCTCCCCTCCCACCACCACCTCGATCTTGGTCATCTTCGTCAGTTGCCAGCTGTCATCCATGGTGAACCTCCTGTTCGATCGTTGCGTTGTCGTTGGGATGCAAATACGTCGATGTCGTCGGACTCCACTCGACCCAAGAGCCATCGGCCGTTCGGACCATCCATGGACCGGCACGGGAGTCCCGAGCGGCAAGGTGCACCCACTGACCGTCGAAGAGGTCGCGCAGTACCGGGTTCCTGGCGATGACTGCGTCGATCATGGAGATGGGTGCCTCCACCACCGTGAGCAGACGCAGCGGTTCGTGGAACTCGCGGTCCCCGACGAACAGCGATTGCAGCGGCAGGCCCACCTTGAGGTCGCCACCAGCGCCCTCGGTGACACCGATGCCAGCCACGATGTTGTGCACCGTCTTGTCCCCTGCCGCAAACACCTCGGGTTCGACCGTGGAGAAGTAGTACTGCATGTTGATCCAGTGGGCGACGACCATCGGCGCCGTCAAGATGGTCTCGAGGACGGTGCCGTCGGGATCTACATGCGCTTCATACGAGTGCAGGAACGACCGACGTTCGAGGTTCACGCCCCTCGTCATGGTCCGTGGTCCGACGATGAACGAAGCATTGCGAACCAATCCCCACTCGGGCTGGAGCTCGGCCCAGTCAGCAGATCTGCGGTGGACCGCCGCCACCGGATCCGGATTCCCGGAGCCGGCGGGGTCGAGGTCGGCCAGCCGCTCGGTGGCCAATGCCACACCAGCACTGGTGAGGTCCCGGATGGTCCGGACAACTGCCTCGGCGTGCTGTTCGGGCACCAGGTGGAGGTCGTAGAACCTGAAGGTGTCCGTAGCCGTGTCGTGCTCGGCAGCGGCAAAGTGCGTGGTGTCCGGGATCACGATGCCGCGCTCTGCCAGCATGTTGCGCACCGGCTTCCGATTGAGGATCGCGCACGCTGCCCGAGCGTTCGACGCACCACGGTTTCCCCCGCACGCGCCACAGTCGAGTGCGGCGGCGTGTGGATTGTTCTCGGTCGTGCTGCCGTGGCCGCACAGCACTACCAGCGGGGCGAACCCCTTCGTCAGCCCCATCGACGTCAAGGCGGCTTCGGCAAAGAGGGTCTGCTCCTCGTCGGACATTCCCGTCCGCTCGGGTTCGGCTTCGATCTGAGTCGGGGCCGAGGGAGCGACCACAGAGGACAGACGTCCACGTGCCCGAGCAAACCGGGTCGGTCGGAGGGTCTTCGCCACGAGGAGCGGAGCAGCCACGAATCCGCCCGCCTCGGCCAACATGAACGATGCGACGCCGTTCTCCCGGACCTGCTCGAAGGCATACCCACTTTGCGCTTGGACCTGCTGGCCGGAGATACGTCGCAGGGCAGCGTCTTCCTGTCCGCCGGCGGCACGCTCGTACATATCCACGGTCGGGGACAGTAGGACCGGCAACAGATTGACCGGCTCCGACCCGAGGGCGGTGTAGCGCAGCGGCAGGGCGAAGAACCCTGCGAACCCGAACGTCTCGTAACTCCCAGTGGGCTCGAGGTGGCGACGAACTCCTTCAGACCGGGCATCGATGCAGAACACGACTTGGACCTCGGCAGCCGGTCCCAGCTTGTCAGCGGCCGAGCCCAGTAGTCCGAGGAGCCCGTCCCGGTAGTGGCGTTCCATGGCCAGCAGCCAGGCGCGGTCGGCCTGGTCACGGTCGAGGGCGGCGAGTGCCGTCTTCGCCGTCCAGCTCAGCCCCGGCACGTCGCGTGGATCTTCTGCTGCGGCGCGCCGAGCCGACGGAAGGGGTGCCTGTGGTGCGTCGCCCACGGGGTGGCGCCTGCGCCAGATGGTGTCATACGCCAGGCGGACAGCCACGTAGTCGACCAGGTCGAGCGCGGGTCCGGGTGTGCCCGCCGGAGCCCAGCGGGACCGCCACTTGGCATGGGCCGCCCATCCCGGCAGCGCCACCAGTTGAGTCACGAGCTCGTGGCGCCACCCGTCCCGATCGAGACAAACCTCGTCGAGGCACCACGCCAGTGCATCCTCTGCGTTCTCCGGCAGGTCCGCCAAGATCGACCGGCCCTGTCGACCGAGCAGCACGCGAGTTCCGGGGTCGAACCCTACGGCGGCCCGCCACGAAGGATAGAAGGCAGATTCGGGTGCCCCAGGGAGCTTGGCCGCAAGAAATGCCGCACACCATTTGGCCACCTGGCGATTGACTTCAGCACTGGAAGTCGGCACGGCGGAAGACCATCTGGTCAGGTCCTTCGAAGGCTGGATCCGAGTGGCTGTTCCATCAGTCACGTCATCTGCCGCCTGGGCGACATCGGCCGATGTGACTCGGCCAGTGGCGAGTGCCTCGGCGAGGTAGCGCGGACTCGGCATGCCGATCGTTCCGAAGGCCTTACGGGCCACGGAGACCGCACCCTCGAAGCCGAGTTGCCGTAGATCCCAGAAGGGGTTCACGGCGATGAAGGTGCCGAGTGGCCACAGCGGTGCAATTACCCGGGCTGCCTCGTCGAGCTCGGCGAGGAGCCGGGCATGACCGACGGATGTCGTGGGAGTTGTCATGCTGCGCTCCTGACCGGAACGGCGCCCACACTGGGTCGCGGTTGGTGCAGCACAAGGGGACGAAGGGTCGTGATCCGCTGGGTTGCCAGTCCCGCCGGCGCCCCGAATCCGATGAGTGCGATCCTGAGCCGAGGGCCTACCGCCGGAGCATGGAGCAGCAAGGCAGTGGTCACTCCGCCTGCTGCGATGGCCAGCAGGAGCCAGGGAGTGAGCACGGCCGACCCGACCGCGGGCAGGTCCGGACTGACCCATGCGAAGAAGCCGGCCGCCACGAAGCCGTAGAGCGCGCTGGCGGCCACGATCAGGCTGACGCTCAGGAGGCCCCGCCCGGGATGGTGGCGCGTCCCGAGTGACCATGCCCCGACTCCAGCAGTGACGGCGACGAAGAGTGTCAGGGGTCCGCTCGCACCATGACCACTGAGTCCTGATGCAGCCAAGACGGCCCCGAGCGATGCAAGTGCGGCCGCTGCGACCAGGAGGGAACGACCGAGTGTCACTCGTTTGTCGACAACAGGAGCCACTTGTCCAGGCCGATGCATCTGCCCACCGGAGCCGAGGAAGAGGGTGGCCTTGTAGAGGGCGTGCCCGAACAGATGGACGAGGCCGGCACCGAAGGCACCGACTGCGCATTCGGCCACCATGAAGCCCATCTGCCCCATGGTGGAGTAGGCGAGCTCAGATTTGACGTCGGAGCGCTGGGCCATCACGGCCGTGGCGCCCACCGCAGTAGCGGCGGCGACGACGAAGGCGACAACCATGGCGATGGCCGAGCTCGATGCGATGGCTCCGGTGCGGATGAGCAGGATGCCTCCTGCGTTGACGAATCCGGCATGGAGGAGTGCGGAGACGGGAGTCGGTGCGGCCACCGTGCCGGGCAGCCAGAAGCCGAATGGTCCCTGGGCGCTGCGGGCCAGGGCGGATACCACGATGAGAAGAGCGACGATCGATCCTGTTCCGCCCAGTCGATCGGCGACATGGGACAAGGCAGCGCCGTTCGAATCGACCAGCGCCACATTGCCCACACGTTGCGCAATGATCAGGGTCGCCACGACCAGGGCACCGTCTCCGACCAGGAAGGCGACCGCCATGCGGCGCGCGCTGGCCCGCACCCCGGGAAGGTCCGGTCGGTACCCGGCGATGACCAGGAAGCTGGCCGACGCGGCAACCCAGCCAACAAGCAGTCCTATCAACGTGGACGAAGCGGCCACCACGATCATCGATGCCACGAGCGCTCCGGTACCGGCCACGAATCGAGCCGCATGCAAATCGGATCGGAGGTAGCGGACCGAGAACGACTGGACCACGGCGCCGATACCCACTACCAGCACGATGAGCACCACCGTCAGCCGGTTGGCGGTGAGTCCGAACACCACGCCTCCGCTGGATCCGATGCTGACGGCGACCGTGCCGTGAATGGCCACGACAGTGGTCAGCAGGGCGGCCATGACTGCGCCGACCCATTGGAGCGCTGCGCTCACTCTGGCACCCGTCGATGGACGAGCCCGCAGCCAGGTCATCGCCCCCAGGCTCAGCAGGGGTGCTGCCAGTGCCCCGAGGAGGAGCCATCTTCCGATCATCGTCATCGCCCGCCCCCTTCGCATGTCACCAGGTTGTGAGAATCCACCTCTCGCTCCTCTCATCGTATGATTTCTACTTCGTGTTTTGTAACACAGGATTTCGAATACAACAAGTGAAATACGGATATTTTCGTAGGAGAGCTGTAGCGAACTTCACGAACACGGCTACGTTTGATGGCATGAACGCAACGGACGGCCCGCCCACCAGACCTGGTTGGACGTTCCTCACCAACCACGCGCACGTCCTGGTGTGCATCGCAGCGGATCCCGCCGTGCGGGGGCGTGACATCGCCACACAGGTGGGGATCACCGAACGGGCCGCCCAGGCGATCGTCGCCGACCTGGTCGCCGAGGGGTACGTCGACCGCACCCGGATCGGACGACGGAACCACTACGAGATCGTCATGGATCGCAAACTTCGCCACCCGCTCGAACACTCGCACCGGATCGACGAACTCCTCGTCTTGGCCACTCCCAACCCGAGCAGCAGTCCTCCTGCATCGGACAGCGACTGACGACCTGGTCCTGCGTCCTGCGTCGGGGGTTCAGGGGCTTCTTCGGCGGATAGGTCGGGGCCATACCCGACCAGACCTCAGAACGACCGTTCAGGCTGCTTCCGGGTTCCCCGTGGCTGACCACTTGTAGGTGAGCACACTCGACCCTCTCCTCCGATTCTGCGGGCGTTGCATCGCCCGAGGATCGTGCCCTGCTGGACTGGATCAGCGTTCACAGCCTGCAGTGCCGATCACGTCCGATCAGGTGTGCCGTGGCCCTGAGAAAGCGCATGCGCCGTACTCAGTCGGCCTAGGGGAATGAGAAGAGGGAGAGGCCAACGGCCTCTCCCTCTCTCGTGTCCTCCACTGAAGGCGGATCCCACTGTGCGGAAGCTCAGATGCAAATCCACCGAAGAACGCGTGCAATTTCCACTGTCTTTCGCACGCATTTTCAGCTGCAGCCGGACGTCGTCCCGCAGCTCGAGCACACGTAGCAGGAGCCGGCCCGCTGCATGGCGTTGCCGCACTGGTAGCAGTAGGGGGCATCACGCTGCTCGGCCCGGGCCAACAGTCCGTTGTCCTGAGCTGGTGCCGCCTGGGCGGCCGGGGCGATCTGCTGCGCTGCGGCCGGGGCGCTGCCGTCGATGACCGTGGAGATCACCGGGTCGACAGACTCGACCACGCTCGACGACATCGTCGCCGTCTCCTCGACACCAGGCAGGGTGGGCTGCATCCGCTCAGACGTGGAGAGGATGCCCAACTCTGCCCGCTCGTCGAGGGGCAGGTAGTCCACCGCAAGCCGACGGAAGATGTAGTCGACCAGGCTGGTGGCGATCCGGAGGTCCGAGTCGTCGGTGATACCAGCCGGCTCGAACCGCCTGTTGGCGTACTTGCGGACGTAGGTCGACAGAGGCACCCCGTGCTGGAGTCCGAGGCTCACCGAGATGGAGAAGGCGTCCATGATGCCGGCCAGGGTGGACCCCTGCTTCGACACCTTCATGAACACCTCGCCAGGACGGCCGTCCTCGTACTCGCCGACGGTGACGTAGCCCTCGCAGTCGGCCACCCGGAAGGAGAACGTGGACGACTTGCGGCGACGGGGCAGACGCTCACGCACCGCACCGACCAGGAGGGTGTCCTGCATGCGAGCCTGCTCGTGGACCAGGGCGGTCTCGAGTTCGGCGATCTTCGCACTCAGCTCACGGGCGTGGGCCTCGGCCTCGGATCCGGCCGGCTTGATCGCCTCGTCCTCCTCGCCGTCCTTCTTGGTCGTCGACAGCGGCTGGCCCACCTTGCAGTTGTCGCGGTAGACGGCGACAGCCTTGATGCCCAGATTCCAGGCATCGATGTGCAGCTGCTCGACATCCTCGACGCTGACGTCCTCGGGGAGGTTCACCGTCTTGGAAATGGCACCCGAGATGAAGGGCTGGACCGCACCCATCATCCGGACGTGGCCCAGATAGTGGATGGTGTTGTCACCCATGGAGCAGGCGAACACGGCCATGTGCTCGGCTCGCAGGTACGGGGCGCCGACGATCGACTTGTTCACGTCGATGTAGGCGATGATCTCGTCCACCTGGTCGGCCGAGTAGCCCAAGCGGGTGAGGGCACGGGGCACGGTCTGGTTGACGATCGACATGGTGCCGCCGCCGACCAGCTTCTTGGTCTTGACCAGTCCGAGGTCGGGCTCGACGCCGGTG
>CAININ010000414.1 GCA_903849265.1 uncultured Acidimicrobiaceae bacterium | reverse complement strand
CTGGATGTCGGCACCAAGTAGTCCTTGGATCTCGACGGCCGACTCAGGGGTCAGGCGGGTGGCGGCACCGTCGTAGATCGACGCGAAGGTCACTCCGTCATCATCCACACTTGCCTGCAACGAGTGCACCTGGAACCCGCCCGAGTCGGTCAGCGTGTGCCCCGTCCACCCGGTGAAGCGATGCAGCCCCCCGAGGTCGGCCACCACGTCGGCGCCTGGTCGGAGCATCAGGTGGTACGTGTTCGCCAAGACCACCTCGGCGCCGAGCGCATCGAGGTCACCGCTGTCCAGGCCTTTGACTGCACCTCGGGTTCCGACGGGCATGAAGGCCGGGATTTGATACGACCCACGTGGAGTGATCACCCGACCGGTGCGCGCTGAACCGTCGGTGGCCGCTATCTCGACGTGGAGAGGATTCACTTTGACGGCTCCTTGGGGACATCCCATACGGCCGCGCCCTTGGGCCCCGATCGGGGGATCACCATCGCATCTCCGAAGGAGAGGAAGCGATAGCCGTCGGCCAGTGCGGAAGCGTAGAGGTCCTGCCATTGCGGTCCGCAGAACGCCTCCACCAGCAGGAGCAGGCTCGATCGGGGCAGGTGGAAGTTGGTGACGAGCACGTCGACGACGCGGAACTCGTATGCACCGTGGACATAGAGATCAGTCCTGCCTTGCAGGGTTCCCGTGGCTGCCGCCGACTCGAGCGCACGCACAACCGTCGTGCCCACGGCGACCACACGCTCGGCATTCGCACACGCGGCCACCGTCTCCGGCGGCACCGAGTAACGCTCGGAATGGATGATGTGGGCCTCGGCCGTGTCGGCTGTGATCGGTCGGAACGTGTCCAGGCCGATCGACAGGTCGACACGGGCCAGTGTCGCTCCGGCCGCTCGGCACTCCTCCATGAGCTCGGGTGTGAAGTGCAGGCCGGCAGTCGGTGCCGCAGCCGACTGGTCGACCAGCTCCCTGGCGTGTGAGTAGACGGTCTGGTAGCGGTCGTCATTGGTGAGCGGACGTCGGATGTACGGAGGCAAGGGCATCGCTCCGGCTCGAGCAACCACAGAGGGGTCCAAAAGGCGGATCCGGCGGGTACCGGCGCCTTCGGGGTCGGCGTCGATCGGCATGCCGACTTCCACTACCGGAGGACCGGTCGGGGCGGTGCTGGTCGCATGCATCGCCTCGTACAGCATGGTTCCAGCCGGGAGTCGCCGGCCGGGACGGACGAGGGCCTCCCACACGGTCACGCCGTCCGCCGGCGCAGGGCCAAGGGGCTCCACGAGCAGCACCTCGGCCCGTCCTCCGGTCGCCTTCACGAGGTCGAGGCGTGCGGCAAGCACTCGGGTCTCGTTCACCACCAGGACGTCCCCGGGACGCAGGATGCCAGGCAGTTCGGCCATCGTCGAGTGCGCGTACTTGGCGCCTGCCCCGAGCCCAGGCCCGACCAGCAGTCGCGCCGCGCTGCGTGGCTCGATCGGCTCCTGGGCGATGGCCGACTCGGGCAGGTCGTAGTCGTAACGTTCCATCGGAGTGCCGGATGTCTGCGGCGACGGAACGACGGGCACCGATGGATCGGACGAGGCGCTCACCTGGTCCATGCTGCCAGAACCCGTGCCTCGCTCCGCACGACGACCATCGACACAGGGGATCTCCGCACTCATGGTGGTGGATTGCGGGCGGGTGGACGGCGGACAGCGATGCGGCAGCGTTACAGCAGCGTCGCGTCCACCGGCGTCAGGCCGAGATGGGCCCAGGCCCTCGGACCGGCCATACGGCCGCGGCTGGTGCGCTGGAGAAGTCCCTGCTGGAGCAGATAGGGCTCATAGGCGTCCTCGATGGTGTCGGTCTCCTCGCCGATGCACTGTGCCAGCGTCGTCAGGCCGACCGGTCTTCCTTCGAACCGGCGGCACAGCACGTCGAGGATCGCTCGGTCCACCTTGTCGAGACCGAGCTCGTCGACTCCGAACAGGTCGAGTCCCGCGATGGCTGCGGCCGACGTGATGGTCCCATCACCCCGTACTTCGACGTAGTCGCGCACCCGCCGAAGCAGCCTGTTGGCGATCCGAGGTGTCCCCCGTGACCGTTCGGCGATCCGACGGGCCCCGTCGGTATCGATCGGCACGCCGAGGATCCCAGCAGAACGCAGGACGATGGCCTCGAGCTCGACCGGGTCGTAGAGGTCGAGGCGCCCCACGAACCCGAACCGATCCCTCAGCGGTCCGGCCACCAGCCCGGTACGCGTCGTCGCCCCGACCAGGGTGAACCGGGGAAGGTCGAGCCGGATGCTGCGGGCCGTCGGGCCCTTTCCGATCAAGATGTCGAGCTTGAAGTCCTCCATGGCCGGATAGAGGATCTCCTCGACCGACCGGTGCATCCGGTGGATCTCGTCGATGAAGAGGACGTCACCTTCCTGCAGGTCGGTGAGCAGAGCAGCAAGGTCACCTGAGCGGACCAGCACCGGACCGGAGGTGATCCGCAGTCCCACACCCATCTCGGTGGCGACGATGCCCGCCAGGGAGGTCTTACCTAGCCCAGGCGGCCCGGCAAACAGCAGATGATCGGCCGGCTGTTCACGCTTGATCGCCGCCTCGATCACGATCTGCAGGTGCTCGGTCAGCTGGCTCTGACCGACGAACTCAGCCAGCGAGCGCGGCCGCAGTCCGGCCTCGTCGGCCTCTTCGGCCGGTGCTGCCACCGGGTCCACCGGACGCAAGGAGTCACGTTCGGACCCCGAGTCGACGTCTTGGCGGGCGAGCACCTCCTTGCGAGCGTCGCCCGTCACCGGTTGCGCACCATCTCGCGCAGTGCCGCGCGCACCATCTCCTCCACTGGCGCTGCGGCATCGACACCGTCGAGCGCTCCGGCGATCTCATCGGGTGAGTAGCCGAGCTCCACCAGTGCGGCCCTCGCCTCGCTACGCGTCGAACCGCCAGATGGCGTGACCGACCCGCCGCGATCGAATGCCGGCAGGTCCAGCCGTGCTTTCAGCTCGAGCAGAAGCCGCGCCGCCG
>CAININ010000413.1 GCA_903849265.1 uncultured Acidimicrobiaceae bacterium | reverse complement strand
CCCCATCGTGCCACGCCGGTCCGGTGGTGGCGGCGAGCACCCGCCCCCACGAGATTGAGGGGAGGTAAACCGGTGTCGGAATCGCTCATCCGGGTGCCCCCGACCGGCACCCGGCTGAGGCACCCCGGCCGGGAATCGAACCCGGTGCATCCGTGTAGTCAGTACGGAGCAGTCGAGCGGAGGGGCCTTCGGGCCCCTCCTGCGCGTCCACGTCGAGGATTCAGGTTGATCACTGCCCCCGATCGCTGGCTGTGAGAACAACCACCAAAGTGTCCGCTTGTAGTACTACTACTGGTAGCATCAAAGTATGAAAGTAAGTGTAAGTCTGCCTGAAGAGGATGTTGAGTTCCTCGACGCCTACGCCGATTCCCAGGGCATCACCTCCCGTTCCGCCGTGCTCCACAAGGCGGTGCGCCTCCTCCGCGTATCAGGACTCGGCGGTGCCTATGAGAACGCCTGGCAGGAGTGGGCTACTGAGGGCCAGGCCGACGTCTGGAACGTGACGGTCGATGAGGGTCTCACCTGATGCGACGAGGCGAGGTGCGCGTCGTCGATCTGGATCCCGCACTCGGTAGCGAGGCCAGCAAACGCCGTCCGGCAGTGATCGTCAGCAACGACGGAGCAAACAGCACTGCCGAACGTCTCGGGCGAGGTGTGCTCACTGTGGTGCCGGTGACATCGAGGACCGATCGGGTGTACCCGTTCCAAGTTCTTTTGCCAGCATCGAGGACTGGGCTGCTCCAGGACTCGAAGGCTCAAGCCGAGCAGGTCAGGGCGGTGGCAGTTGAAAGGATCGGAGGACTGGTCGGTGAGCTGCCGGCTGACTTGGTGGCGGCCGTAGATGAGGCACTTCGACTTCATCTCGCGCTCTGACCCTCCGGCTTCACACGGATCCTACCTAGAACGCCGGTTATGAGCGCAGGTCGGGCCGGGGTGTACCTCCCCTCAATCACGTGGGCGACACCCGCTCAGGTGCCTGCGACGGAGGGGAACCATCCTGTGACCTGTGCCTCTTTCTCGGATCGGGACCGCCGCAGATCATCGACTGCGGCCCCTCTGTCGATCGCAGTGAAGGCCACCCTGTCGCCGGGGGCGAGTTGGCCGAGGATCGGGAGGTCGGCGGTGATCACGCAAGCGATGACCGGGTAACCGCCCACGGTGGCGTGGTCGGGCAGCAGGACGATCGGGCGTCCGTCGGGCGGCAGCTGGACTGCTCCGGTGATCATCGGCGTGGATGTTCCTGGGGGCGGCCCGAGCGCGGTGGATCCGTCGGCGGCCGACAGGCGAAGGCCGATCCGGTCGGCTTCGGGACCGACGATCCACGGGGTGGACACCAGTAGGTCGAGGTACGGGTCGGCGGACGCGTTCCCGCCGTCTGCCCGAGGACCAGGGAGGATCCGGACGGTGACGGTCCGCCCATCGACTGGACGTGGTGCGACTCTGAGGCGTCCCCGGGCCCTGCCGGCCGGACCACGACTCAGGTGGTCACCGGCTCGCAAGGGTCCGGGCCCGAGCCCGGACAGCACGTCCGACGAGCGCGACCCCAGCAGTTCAGGGGTGCACACCCCGCCGGCGATGCCGACATAGGCCCGCAACCCATGACGTACCCGGCCGACCGAGACGATCTGCCCGTCGCCCACGGGCACCACGGTGCAGTCGGGGACGGCCCGTCCGTCGACGAGCACCTCGACCGTGCCCGAGCCTGGCCCGACCACCGACAGGTGGCCGGCCCCGACCACCTGCAGACGAGGACCTGTCGCGGTGCACTCGATGGCGGCCGCACCGGGCAGGTTGCCGAGGAGCCGGTTGACCAGTTCGAGGGCCCGGGGGTCGGCCGCACCGGCACGGGGGACACCGAGTCCGCCGACCCCTGGCCGTCCGGCATCTTGGACAAAGCTGCACAGACCGGGGTCGAGGACGACCAGCGAATCGGCGGTCGTGGCGGTCAGGAGCGGTCGGTGTCGGGTGGAGAGATCTCTCGTGGCTGGCGCCTCGTCGACGGCGACCTCTACGAATCGGACGCGGTCCCCGGGAGCGACCAGTGAGTGCGGCGGCGTGACGGGGTCGAACAGCGTCTCGGCGGTCCGCCCGAGGAGGTGCCAGCCACCCGGGGTCGACCGGGGGTAGACCGATGCGAAGCCGCCAGCCACCGCCACCGAGCCGGCCGGCACCGACGTGCGGGGTGTCGGTCGGCGGGGGAGTGCGGCCAGCTCGTCGGGCAAGCCAGTGAGGTAGGGGAACCCAGGGGCGAACCCGACGAATGCCACCTCGAGATGGGCGCTGACCACGAGATCGATGACGTGGCGAGGCGTGGAGCCGATGAGCGCAGCCACCTCCTCGAGGTCTGCACCGTCGAAGACGACGGGGAGCAGGTGGGAGGTGGCGGGTGGACTGTCCTCCGATGTGCCGGAATCCATGTCATCGACGATGGAAGCGATCCAGGCGGCGGAGTCCTCGATCCGTGGGGCGTCGGGATCGGGTCCGAAGACGACGAGCACTGTGGCGAACCCGACCACGACCTCGTCGACGGCGCCGGGCAGGTGCCCCCCATCGCGTTCGGCGCGGACAGCCTCGGCGAGACGGTGGGCGGATGCCACATCGTCAGTCTCGACCAGAAGCGCCCGATCGCCGAAGGGGAAGATCCGAGTCGACCGGCGCGTCACCGGGTCACCTGTTCATCTCAACTCGTCGGCTGCGTCGGGGCCGCAGCGAACGCCCGGACCGACACCCCGGCGAGCCGAAGGGACTCGCGAACGGCTCGGGCGTGGTGGTCGGCGTCCGGGCCGTCGCCATGAATGCAGAGCGTCTCCACCTCGAGGGAGACCCATCTGCCGTCTATGGACACCACACCCCGGTCGACGGCAAGCGATCGAGCCCGCTCACCCACCGCACTCGAGTCGATGACGAGGGCGCCGTCATGGTGGCGAGGCACGAGGAGCCCGTCGGCGTCGTAGCCGCGGTCGCAAAAGCCTTCTGCCACGAACCGGAGGCCGCCAGGACGGAACGATCCGGCAGCCGGGCCACCGGGCGGACCGACCAGCACCGTGCAGTAGGGCGCGAGTGCCCCCACGACTGCCGAGGCCACGATGGGGTCAGAAGCAATCCGGTGGTAGAGCGCCCCATGAGGCTTCACATAGGAGACGGTGCCCCCGGCCGCTGCCACCTCGGCTGCGAGCGACTCCCACTGTTCGACGACGTCGACTGCCAGCTGCTCGGCCGTCACGTCGAGGGGGGTTCGGCCGAACCCGGACCTGTCGCGATACGAGACATGCGCTCCGATGGCCACGCCACGGGCCAGACACTCCTCGGCTGCTCGGCGCATCACGGCGCGGTTTCCGGCATGGAAACCACAAGCCAGGCTGGCGCTCGTGACGAGGTCCAACAGCGCGAGGTCCCCTGTCGTGAAGACGTCATGCTCACCGAGGTCCGCATTGAGGTCGATCGCTGGCACTGCTCCAGTATCGGCCATCACCGGAGCGACAGGTTGCCGTCAGTGGCCGGCCTCGGGCCGCTCATCGACTTCCACATGACCGAACGCCGTCGAGGCGCTATCGTTCCGGTCATGCCGCAACCGCCAGCACT
>CAININ010000412.1 GCA_903849265.1 uncultured Acidimicrobiaceae bacterium | reverse complement strand
GTAGCGCGGCGGTCGAAGGTCCGCCGTCAGGTGAAGGTGCAACTGTCGTCATCAGGTCGCTCCAGAAGAAGAAGTGGATCTACCGGCGCGGGACGACGTTGGCCCTTGCGTGGTCGAAAGAGTCTATACGGTCCGTCGCATACGAGAGCAACGATCCGGGCCACCTGAGGATCAAGCATCCAATCGGGACTATTGGCACTTGCGCTCAATTCGCTCTTCACGGACAGTAAGAGCGGGAGGGGAAGGACCCCGTGCGGGCGAGCGGGTGGCGGAACGGAGGCAGTGTGGGCTGGCGGCGGCAGAACCTTCGACAAACAGGGATGGTTGATGCACGTGTTGGCAATGCAGGTGGAGAGCAGCCCGAACTCGGCCGGCGGCCCGATGTCGTTCAGTAGTCCATGAAGCAAGAAGCGCTTGCCGTGGGCAGCGATCACTGGTTCCGCGATCTGGCCGAGGAGGGTGGAGATGTTTTCTTCGTCGTCCGCATCCGACCCGATGTCGCCGTCGAGTTCGGTAGCCAGACCATCGAACAGCAGCTGGGCTATCCCATCAATTCCTTCTTCGACGAGGTGGACCTGCTCGCACGTTCGATCGACCCGAGGGATGCCGAGACACTTGAGCGGGTGCTGGCGATGACGCCGGGCACGAATTTGCGGGTGGAGCTTCGGTGGCGGCATCGAGATGGGCACCCGGTCTGGACCGATGGCGTCATCCGCTGTCGGCGCCGGGCAGACGGATCGGTGATCCTCGAAGGCACGCTGCACGACATCACCGATCTGCGGAGCACCGAAGAGCAACTCATCAGGTCTGCGCAGCAGTACCGCCTCTTGGCCGAAGCGGCCGGCGACGTCATCTGGACCATGGGCCTCGATGGATCGATCACCTACATCAGTCCGATGGTGGAGAAAGTGCGCGGGTTGACGCCGGCCGAGGCTGCCGCTCAGACACTCGACCAGATCCACCCGCCGGAGTCAGAAGCGCGGGTGCGCGAGTACTACGACCGCCTCTTTGCTGCCATCGACGCAGGCAAGGAGCCCCCGACCTTCCACGGCGAACAGGAGTACTACCGCAAGGACGGCACAATCATGTACGGCGAACTCGAGGTGATCCCCCAGCTCGACGAATCCGGCGATGTCGTGCAGATCCTCGGTGTGACCCGAGACATCAGCGAGCGCAAACGATTCGAGGCCGAGCTGCGGCTCTTGTCGGCCACCGATCCCCTGACCGGGGCATGGAACCGTCGCCAGGGCCAGACGATCCTCGTGCGGGACATCGCCGAAGCGCGGCGCTACGGCACTCAGCTCTGTCTCCTCATGCTCGACCTCGACCACTTCAAGGAGGTCAATGACACCTACGGACATCACGTTGGCGACAAGGTCCTGGTCGAGTTCACCCGGCGCCTGAGCGAAGTGCTTCGGGACTCTGACGTGCTGGTGCGGTGGGGCGGAGAAGAGTTCGTCATCCTGCTCCGTCACTGCACTACCGAAAAGGCGGTCCCGATAGCCGAGAAGTTCCGCGCCATCATCGCTGGCGAGCAGTTCGATGGTGCGGGACAGGTGACGGTGAGCATCGGCATCGCCGAGCTGCACCAAGACGACCTCACGTCATGGCTGAATCGAGCCGACGCCGCCATGTACGAGGCGAAGGAGGCAGGTCGCAACACCGTCCGGTGCGACTCCGGGCCGTGAGCACCAGCCGCAACAGTGCCGGGGAACCTGCTGGCAAGGAGTTACAGGCGTGCCGCCGTAGCATGACCCCATGACCGGTCCCGGGAGTCCTGACGTGGTGGTGGTCGGTGCCGGCATCATCGGGCTGTCCATCGCCTGGCAGGCGGCCGCTGCCGGGATCCATGTGACCGTGGTCGACCCCGACCGCGGACGTGGCTCTTCTTGGGCAGCGGCCGGGATGTTGGCCCCGGTGGCCGAAGCCCACTTCGGCGAGGAGGCGCTGGCCGCCCTCAATGTGGCTGCCGTTCGGGCGTGGCCCGGATACGCCGCCCGCCTCGAGGTCGCGTCGGGCATGCCCGTGCACTTCCGGGCGGATGGAACCCTCCTGGTGGCTGGCGACCCCTCGGATCGAGCTGCCACTGATCGAGTCCTGGCCTTCCATCAGGCCATCGGGCTGGAGGCGGTGCGACTGAGTTCGAGCAGTTGCCGCCGGGCGGAGCCGCTGCTGGCGCCCGGGATCAGCGGTGGCGTCGACCTTCCCGACGACCACCAGGTGGACAACCGGAGCACCGTGCTCGCCCTCATCTCGGCGTGTGAAGCAGCGGGCGTGATGTTCCTGTCCGACGTCGTCACCAGGGTCGCCGTCACGGCCGGACGGGTCCGTGGTGTCGACCTTGCGACTGGTGGGCGCCACACGGCCGGGGCCGTCGTCGTGGCCGCCGGCAGCTGGTCCGAGCGCATCGAAGGCCTACCTGGGTCGGCACGTCCACCGGTGCGACCGGTGCGCGGGGTGACCGTCCGCCTGCAAGCCGGAGACGGCGTCCCCCGGCTGCAGCGCACGGTCCGGGCCCTGGTCCACGGGCGGACCTGCTATCTGGTGCCCCGCAACGACGGCGGACTGGTCCTAGGGGCCACCATGGAGGAACGGGGGTTCGATCTTTCCGTACCGCTCGGCGGGCTCGCCGACCTCTTCGAAGACGCCCGAAAGGTCGTTCCCGCCCTCGGCGAGTACTCGGTTGTCGAGACAACACCCGGGCTCCGGCCCGGGTCGCCGGACAACGGGCCCATTGTGGGCCGCACCGGCGTACCGGGGCTGCTAGTGGCGACCGGCCACTTCCGCAATGGGGTGCTCCTGGCCCCGCTGACGGCCGACGAGGTGGTCGCCATGTTGGTCGCCGGACCACAAGGGGGCGATCCTCGGTCCGGTCCGTTCAGTGCGTTCCGGCCGGACCGGTTCATGCCCGGAGCCGAACGATCTGGACCCGAACGATCTGGACCCGTCAGGACCGGGACCCCCGGATGACCGAACTCCCTTTCCAGGGGGGCGCCGCATTCCCGGGCGATGTCCCAGGCAATCTCCCAGGCAATCGCCCGGGAACAGGCGATCGCCCGGGAACGACCGTGACCGTCAACGGCACCCCGTACGAGGCGCCAATGGGATCGACCGTGGCCGACTTGGTATCGATCTGGTGCCCCTCCCCCCGTGGCGTGGCGGTGGCCATCGGCTCCGAGGTCGTGCCGAGGAGCACCTGGGCCGAAACTGTCATCGATCCAGGTGCCGTCGTCGAGATCGTCACCGCCGCCGCTGGGGGCTGACTCCGGTTTCACCCGGTGCTAGTTCCTGTCGCTAGGTTCGGGGGATGGAGTTGCGAGCATGACCACGACCGTTTCCAGCACCCCGGCGCCCGAGCTGCGCCTCGTGCTGACCGACGAGGCCCCGCTCGAGTCCGCCGGTGCGGCAGTCCGTGCCT